>NZ_JBFTQY010000118.1:0-17240 GCF_056399245.1 Rhizobium sp. 01N447_2 | reverse complement strand
CCCGCCCTCCGACCAATGTGAGCGGCTTCCCCGGAATGAGCGTTCGCAGCCAGAAGTCGGGTGGATTGACGTCCTTTGGAAGGAAACGGCTCTCACACGCATCGTCGCAGGATTCGAAGATCACTTTCCCGGACGCATCTCGAATCCGTGCGATATAGCCTGTCTTGGCATTCGAATAGCGCTGCTCTATTTCTTCCGGGAGCCGATAAGTGACGCCACCACTGGCATCGCCAACGCCGGAAGCAAGTCTCCCGGTCTCCTGCTCGACAAACAAGCGCGAGAGCTCGCCCACATTCCAATAATAGTCAGAGAAAATGACGGCGAGCTGCACGAGCATTGCAAGCATTGCGAAAAACGCAATTCGCCGCGTCAGAATTGTCGCCAGTGTAGGATTTGCCCGGATCAACCGCGGACCTCGCGCAACATGTAGCCGACGCCCCGTACGGTTTCGATGGCAGCTTCGATCGGATGCCCCTCCAGCTTTTTTCTCAGCCGAGAAACCGCGAGTTCGACGGTGTTGCTGCTGCGTTCATCGCCGAATTCAGAAAAGGCATGCTCTATTTTCTGTTTGGAAACGACGTGACCTCCATGCCGCATCAGCAATTCAAGCAACGCCTTTTCCGATGGCGCCAGAGCGATTTCCGAACCGTTGCAGGTGACCTGTCGGGATGCGACGTCAAAGTCGACCGCCGCGAATTCCAGGATGGGCATTGCGGTGACGGGTGCCCGGCGCATCAGGGCGCGAATCCTCGCGATGAGTTCGCCATTGTGGAATGGCTTGGCGAGATAGTCGTCCGCTCCGGCGTCCAGTCCGGCGATACGTTCATCAATGGCTCCGCGCGCGGTGAGGACGAGGACGGGTATCTGGCTCTTCGCAAGCCGGAGCGACTTCAAGACGTTGAGACCGTCCTCGTCCGGCAAGCCAAGATCGAGAAGGAGGAGGTCATAGCTGACTGTTTCGAGGGCCAGTCGGCCTTCTTCTGCGCTGGCAAAGGCGTCAATTCGCCATCCGGCGTCCCTTGCGGCCTCGCAAAGAAGTTCGCGAAGCCGTGCGCTATCTTCGATAAGAAGAATTCTCATGCCTTCTTCCGACCCGTCACCATCGACCAGACCAGGTTTTCTTTGTGTCTCCAGCTCTCCAAGATCGCTGCGCCGGCATGGACAAAGGCGAGAACCATGATGCCGTTTGCGATGGTACCATGCAATCGCTCGAGCCACTTCTCACCCCAGAACGCATCAAGCGTCGTCATCCAGCCGGTCAATGCGGTTGCTGCAAGAAGCGCCATCAAACACAGCATCATCAGCGATGCCAAAGGATTATGTCCGATATACCGTTGCTCTGCGCCACGGAGGATATCGACTATCTGGCGCATGATCCTGGTCGGCGTTGGAAAGAAGTCACTGAACCGCGCATGTTTTGTCCCGACAAAGCCCCATACGATTCTCAAGGCAATGGCTGCGGCGACGACATAACCTGTGACCCGGTGCCAATATTTTCCTTCCTCCAAAAAGAAAAGGTTGAGCGTCACGATGGTCCAGTGAAACAGCCTGACGATGGGGTCCCACACTTTTATGGTGTCGCGGGGAGCGCTGGAGGGCCGAGGGCCCTCCTTCCTTGACGAAATTGCCGTCATCGCTCAGTCGCCTTTCTGGACGATGTCACCGGAAACCGGATTAAAATAGACTTCAGCGCGATTGCCGGCCTTGTCCTTGCCGTAAATTTCGTAGCAGTTCCCGGTGATTTCGAATGTCCTGACCTTGTAGCCCATCTGGTCGATCTTCGCTTTCATGGCATCTTCGGACATCCACTTTGATTGCGGCTCTTTGGTGCAGCTGGGGCTAGCAAATGCCAGCGCCGGAGCTGCGGCTGCGATTGCGATGGCGACGATCAGTTTCTGCTTCATGATTTGGTCCTTTGCATTTGCCCCGTGAGGCGACGACCGAATGCTTAGGGCGACAAAGCTGTCAGTTTGCTGTCCGACTTTTTAAGAGCGAACAACCAGGGGCGTCATTGTCATGGATCAATGTCTCCTCGTCCGGTTGGCCGATGATATCTTAGATATGTGACCCGAGAGGCTTTCCCATGGTTCAGCTCACGAAAGCCGTCGACTGGCCCGTCCCTCCGCCGGGGCCATTTACCCCGGACCACGAGGCCGCAGGCATCGCTGTTGCTTTCGCAGCCGATGTGGCCGGCAACGCCGCGTATGCGGCAACAAGTGCCTCAGTCAAACAGACCGGTGCCGAGCATGTCGATGCCTGAGACCGTCGCTCTGCCCGAAGCTTCAGAAGCTGGGATTTCTGCGCTTATTCAACGCATTTGGCCGCTCTCGCTCGCGGCTATTGCAATCTCGGGCCTCATCGCCGGCGGTCTGCTGCGATGGTGGCATGCAGGTTTACTTTTCTGGTCCACCACCGCTCTGGTCAGCGCAACGGTCATTGTCATAGTCGCGCTTTCTGTTGATGTCGCCGTCAGTTTGAGGCGTGGCGACATCGGCCTGGATCTCATCGCCGCCCTGTCCATGAGCGCCGCGCTCTGGTTTGGCGAATATTTTGCCGGCGCCATCGTTGCCGTCATGTATGCAGGTGGGCAGTTCCTGGAAAGCTTTGCGCAAAGGCGCGCGGAGAGCGGTATGAGCGAACTTCTGTCGCGCGCGCCGCGTCGCGCCGTTCGTATCACCGCAACTGGCCTATCCGAGGTACCCATCGCTGCGCTTCTCCCGGGAGACAGGCTGCTCGTCCGCAAAGGCGACGTGGTCCCTGTCGATGGCAAGGTTATAGCCGGCCACGCGCTCTTGAACGAAGCAGCCCTCACCGGCGAATCGCTGCCGGTACGGCGGGGCAGCGGTGAGCTGATTATGAGCGGCTCTTCCAATCTCGGCGATGCTTTCGAAATGATCGCCTCCGGCTCAGCAAACGAAAGCACATATGCCGGAATTGTCCGGATGGTGAGCCAGGCGCGAAGCTCAAAAGCGCCAATATCGCGGTTGGCCGATCGCTTCTCTCTCGCCTTCCTGGCGATGACCCTGGTGATCGCCGGCCTAGCCGCGTGGTTATCAGGCGATCCTGCCCGAATTGTTGCGGTTCTCGTCGTCGCGACGCCTTGCCCGCTGATCCTCGCCGTCCCCGTCGCCCTTGTGGCAGGAATGTCGAATGCTGCCCGCGCGGGTGTCCTGGTCAAAGGAGCTCATGTCCTTGAAGTCCTTGCGACGATCTCGGTCGTGGTCTTCGACAAAACAGGCACGCTGACGACTGGAGAGCCTGCTGTCGTCAGCATTGAAACGGATCGGGATGCGGACGAGCTTTTGCGTCTTGCAGCATCCGTGGATCAAGCCTCTGCCCACGTGATTGGTCAAACGATTGTCGAAGAAGCGAAGCGACGTGGCCTCAAGCTTACCAAACCGGTCCAGCTCGCAGAAGTGCCCGGAGAAGGCATCGAGGGATATGTCGATGAGCGCAAGGTAGCCGTCGGCGGGTGGGGTTTCATTGCCGAAAAGGTCAAGTCCGCTACCCGCCCTGGCCCGAAGGACAAGAGCATAGTCACAGCCTATGTTGCAATCGATGGAACCCTTGCCGGTACGATTGTCATGGCGGATCCGGTTCGCAAGGATGCCGCCCTGGTGATCGCGGATCTCCGACGTCTGGGCGTCAAGCGGCTCAGCCTCGCGACTGGCGACAGGAGCGAAGTCGCCGGCGCTATTGGTCTTGCTCTTCGTCTTGATCAGATCAGCGCTCAGCTTACGCCGGCTAGGAAAGTCGAAACAGTGGCGGCCGAGAGAGCCTACGGGCGCGTCATGATGATCGGTGATGGCGTCAACGATGCGCCGGCACTTGCCGCCGCCGATGTCGGCGTCGCCGTTGGCCGGCGCAAT
Source organism: Rhizobium sp. 01N447_2 (assembly GCF_056399245.1). Lineage (NCBI taxonomy): Bacteria > Pseudomonadati > Pseudomonadota > Alphaproteobacteria > Hyphomicrobiales > Rhizobiaceae > Rhizobium > Rhizobium sp. 01N447_2. The sequence goes on along the minus strand of NZ_JBFTQY010000118.1, from coordinate 13,371 downwards.
CTTGCCGCCGCCGCCGAAGCGGCAGATGTCCTGTTGGTGCGCGATGACCTGGGGCAGATCGGAACTCTGCTGCAAATCGCGCGGCGGTCCCGTGCGATCGCTCTTCAGAGCGTCGGTTGCGGCATCGGTCTTTCGGTGATCGCGATGGTTTGTGCGGGCCTGGGATACCTCACACCTGTGCAGGGCGCGCTTCTCCAGGAAGTGATCGATGTTGCGGTCATCGGCAACACACTGCGTGCACTCTAATTAGTGGCAAAGGAGAGCGGGCATTTCAAGGCGCGTCAACAGTGACCGTGTGACCCCACCCAGGACGAATTCGCGCAGCCTCGAATGACCGAACGCGCCGGCGACGAGCAAATCTGCCTTGCGTTCCAGAGCCGCAGCTTGGATGACGCTGGCTGGCGAATCTCCGTTCGCTTGGACGGCCGTGACATCGACGGCAAGGCCGGCCTTCCGAAGTGCAGCCACAAGGTGATCTCGGCTGCGCTCGTCAATCTGCTTGTCGTCGGTGACGGAAATCAGGACAACACGCGAGGCCTGTTCCAGCAAGAGCCTGGCGCCTGTCAGTGCCCGCGCGACGGTGGCTCCTCCATCCCAGGCGACGGCAACAGCATCGATCCGGCCGCAAAAATTGTCCGAAGGAAAAAGCAGGAGCGGTCTACCGCTTTCAAACAGCACGCTCTCGATCAGCGGCCTCATCAATTCAGAGGCTTCCAAAATTGAAAGATCGTATGCGCGTGACAGCTCGGCAAGGGTCTGTGCAACAAACGGCTCGCTCGTGTCGAATGGCTGGATCTCGACCTCCACCTCGGCTTTCTTCGCATAATCACGAAGCGTCTGCCCGAGAACGGTTCCATTGTCGTTACTGAAGCGCTCGGCCTCCGCACGCTTTTTTTCTAGGTCAATGAAAGATGGAAATCGCGGCTGAACAGGCTCCATCCTGACCAGCGGTATGCTTGCCGTCAAATCGGCCTTTTGGTGATGGGAAACAGCGACAGCATTCTGAAGGAGCGAAAAGGAGCTTGCGTCTGGATAGGTGGCGAGGGGCAAATGAAATTGCGCTTTCATGGCGGATGTCCTCCCGATGATTGAAGCTAGCATCGCCTGCCCGTGCGACTTGCGCTTTGACGAAGATCAAGGTTGCTGAAACGCGAAAGCGCGATCCTGATATCTAATGTCCTCATGAAGGAGGGAGAGCTGCAAGGAGATTTACCGATGAGCTACATCCTGAAAGACCTGACGCAAGCAGAATGCTTCGCCGTTCTTGAACAGGCGCGGTTTGGCCACCTGGCCTGTTGCAAGGATAACCAACCCTACGTGGTTCCGATCTATTTCGCTTATGCAAAAGGTGCGATCTACAGTTTTTCAATGCCCGGCCGAAAAGTCGACTGGATGCGCATGAACGAAAACGTCTGTTTGCAAATTGACCAGCGTAGCGCCGGCAGGGGGTGGACCAGTGTCGTCGTCGATGGGCGGTTCGAGGAGTTTCCGGATACAGACCTTTGGCGCAGCGAAAGGTTGCACGCCTGGGCGTTATTGCAAAAACACTCCGACTGGTGGGAAATCGGCGCGCTCAAGCCGCAGGCCCAGCCAACGGACTCGGCGTCTGGGCACATTTTTTATGGCATATTTGTCCGAAGCGTTACCGGTCGAACGGCGCTTCCGGTTGATTGACCGAAACGCCGATGAAAGACGCCCGGGGGATTTACCCCGGGGTGTCTTGCTCAGTGGGCGAGGAACAGAGGAATGTTGATTTCACCCAGCATCGACTGCGTTACTCCGCCAAAAAGACGCTGCTGCAGTCGAGAATGATTATATGCGCCCATGACGATCATGTCGGCAGCGACATCGACGGCATGCTGCCGCAGCACCTCATCGACCCGACGACCGCCGCTTGCGATGCAATCCACATCAACCTTTACCCCGTGCCGTGCCAGAAAGTTGGCAACGTCAGCGCCTGGTTCYTCACCATTCGCGGATGATGATGCCTGTGGGTCGACGAGGGTAACATGCACTGATTCAGCAGCTCGCAGGAAATCGATCGACTGACGTGCCGCGCGCGAAGCCTCGTCGCTGGAGTCCCAAGCCAGCAGGATCGCCTTTGGGGCAAGCCCGACATTGGTCTTTTTGGGGTTGATCAGCATCGGTGTCGGCGACCGGAACAGGGCACCGTCTATAACTCTGCGCCGAAGTTCTTCGTCACGGGCGGCCTGCGGGCCGATCAAGACGAGATCGGCATAGAGTGCTCGCTCGGCGATATCTTCATCCGCCCAGGCGAACTCGGTGTAGATCTCCTGCACCTCGAAGGAGGTTCCACTCCTTGCAAGGATCGCTTTGATATCGGAAGTCTTACCGGCCAGGCGATCGATTTCGCGCTGTCGTTCTTCGATCCAGACGGTCGAGATGACCTCGTAGGAACCGATAGGGGGTGCCGCGCCCATCGAAATCAGCATTGCGGTGAGATGGGCGCCGTGAGTTTCGCAAAAGTCGATGGCACCCTTCAGGTCTTCATCGAAGTGATTGACGCCGAGGACACTCAAAACAGTTTTGATGGTTATGACCAGATCGCCTTTCTTGTTGGAGATAGGCAACCCTAACCTTTCTCGCTCTGCCATTCGTTGATCTGACGCAAAGCGGCCGATGTTCCCGTCGGCTAGGATGCATGAGGGACGATCGGTGATCCTGCGCCGCGTGAAAAGAGCGCTCAATGACGAATGATCGAAAGCCGAAGCAACAGGAGAACGACGATGTTGGTTACAGATCGTGACTGTCAGACTGGAGGAGCGCGATTTGCCGTGCCGACGCTCGGTGAAATCGAAGGAAAACTTCTGGTTTCCGAAGTGGTCGCCACCAGCTGCCTGCGACAGCTTTTCGCTCACGCGGATGGCGCCGTTATGCCTGCAATCAAACGCCGGATCAGACGGTCGCTCGAGACCCGCTGCCAAGCTGAAAAACTCTGCCACGATGATACGGAAGCAGCGGTGGAATATGCTTTTCAACCGGTGGAAGCTGCGGCCGAAGCGGCCGGCAGAAAGACGACAGTTTCATCAAAGCCTGGCGGCTGCGAGACGATTCGTCGGTTGAGGGCGATGCATGGTCCTTCCGGTCGCTAAAGCATGTCGCGCAAAAGTGTGCAGCGGTTTTGCGATAATGACATGCGTAAAAACAAAGACCTAAAGCGCGACGAGCGAATCTGAAAGATCGCGACGCGCTTTAGGCTTAGACGGGAGAATCTATCCCCGGCATGCCTATGTTTCCTGCCTTCGACTGTTCTCACGATGCGAGTTCGGAGCCGGCCGCTCCGAATTCGATCTTTGGACATCGTCGGCCAACGCTCAATGCGACAGCAGGATCGGCAGGCTGATATTGGTCAGCACGGCTTGGGTAGCACCRCCGAGCACGAATTCGCGCAGACGCGAATGGCCGAAACCGCCCATGACGAGAAGGTCTGCTCGCAACTCGAAGGCTTTGGCTTGCAGCACCTCCCCGACCGGCTCGCCCCCCGCACGTACGCGTGTCACCTCCGCCACGACGCCGCTCTTCAGCAGATTCTCGACGAGATAATCGCCCGTCTCGTATTTTATGGGCTTCTCATCGATGACCGAAAGCAGGCAGACCTTGGATGCTCGTTCCAGGAAAAACGAGGCGTCATGTGCCGCCCGTGCGGCAGCGCGGCTGCCATCCCAGGCGATGGCGACGTGATCGATCCGGCCACCGAAAGGCGCAGACGGATAGAGGATGAGCGGCCGACCGGACGCAAATAGCACCGCTTCGACGATCGGACGGGAGATCCCCGCCGATTCCAGCAGCACGAGATCGTAGGCGCGTGATGCTTCCGCGAGCGCCTCGACGACGAAAGGCTCCGTAATCTTTATCTCGCGCGTGCGTACATCCACGCAAGCAGCTTTTGCCGCATCGACCGCCATGCCGGTCAGCGCCGAGGCACGCTTGCGACTGAGAGCCCCAGCATCCCGCGCCATCTTCGCCGCATCGATGATCAGCGACGACAGTGCATTTGAAACGTCGGGAATGGTAATCTCCACCGCACAGACCGTAAGCGTCGCCTGCATGTGGTGCGCAAGTGCGACGGCGTTGGCAATCATGAATTCCGAAGTCGCATCCGGATAGGTGAGGAGCGGAAGAAAGAGGTGTTGCTTCATGCTAATCTCCAGACGGAAAGAGGCGAGACCTGATATTCGCCACAGTCTGGCACCGCCCTGGAATTATGAATTGACGTACGTCAAAGATGGCGCCCATTCTCAATGGCGACGGCGTTGATCGATGGGCTTGTTGGCCCAATCTCATCGGGCCGGCACTTGCCTTCCAGCCGGCGCAAAGCATGGGCCTTTCAAGCCAGGTCGCCGGCGTCGTTCACGGACGTGCTGTCGAGGCTACCGTTGCGGCGCTCCGGCTGCAGAGTTTTCACTCCGAAACCCGTCGAACGTTTTCCGGCTTGCTTTTGACATGCGTATTTTGCCGCCATGCAAGGAGATCATCTGCGCCAATTCGGATGCGCCCATCCGGTTCGACGTCGCCGCGATCATATTTCGCGGACGCAATCCGGCTGAACAGATCGATATTTTCCTGAAGCCGGTTCTCGTCGCAGCGTCGTGGTTCTGCGACCTCGAGGAGGGCTCCTCTGTCAATGACGACCATCTGATTTGCGCCGCCCGCATCCATCGCAAGCAAAGCTTCGTCGCCGGACGACTTCATCATTCCACTGATCAGCTTTAATGACATCACCTTTTCTCCGGACCGGTTGATCTCCCAGGAAAACCTGCCGCAGGAAAGCTCTTGGACTACCTCGGCAAGTTGCCTGAAACCTTACCTCCCGCCCGAAAAACATGCCTTGATACATATCAAAGGAAATGGCTTGCCGAATGAATGGCAAAAGTGCTGCAGGGTAGGGGGAGCACGGGCTCGCCAGAACGCCTCCGGATGGTCCGCCAGGACACCAGCGATGACGTCGCCGGTCTCGCGACGCTTCCGCAGTGTCTCGGAAAGGGCGCTCCCCGACCTGAACGCCGGCGGGCCGCTTGCGCAGCCTGCCGGGCGCCTCGCGCTCTTCACATCTCGACAATAACAGCCGTCACCCGCTTTACCACTGGCAGAACCAATAGCAGGACGGGAAAGGCGATCGCCCAGGAGACCGCCCATGCGGAGGGCCACATGGCGAGGGCAGGCGCGGTGAGGCCTTGTGCTCTCAGGATGCTGATCGCCGAGACGACTGAGGTCATCAGCAGCGAGAGGATGAGCGGCATGACGACCGCATTGTAACGTTTGGGGAGTTTGCCTTTGGGCATTTCGATCTCCGTAAGATGCCAATCAGAGCAATTGCGCAGCGCCGACCAGCGGGTTGCGCGTTGATTGACGTAAACGCTTACGGAGCTTCGATCTGAAGCAACGCCGTTTCTATGGCCCAAAATGCCTCGTTGTTCAAGTCCTGCCCCATCCCTTCCGATCGCCTTTGCCATTTCCTTCATGAGAGGTTTTATATTTCTAGCCAGAACTTCAACGATTCGGCTTCAGGACCCTTAGCCAATGAGCAGAGCAAGACGCCGTCGCATCATCCGCACCCGGCGAACCATGACCGGGCTCGCCCTTGTCGGTTCGATCTCTTTTCTTGCCGGCATGACCGATGCGACGGGCCTTCTGCTGACCGGCGATTTCGTCTCGTTCATGACGGGCAATACCACACGGGCCGCGCTCGCCTTGAGCGAGGGTAATCTTTATCACGCGGCTGTCCTGATCTCTGCCATCATCGTCTTCGTGCTTGGCAATGCGGCAGGCATCGTCATCTCCCATGTCTCGCAACGCCGCATTTTCGTGGTGCTTGGCTGCGTCGGCCTGGTTCTGGCGCTCGCCTCGATGATGACGGTACAGAATATGCTGCTCGTGCGGTTCTACATGATCGTTTTTTCCATGGGCATGGTGAACGTCGCCGTCGAGCACATCGAAGGCCTGCCGATCGGGCTGACCTATGTGACCGGCGCCCTGTCGCGCTTCGGCCGAGGCATCGGCCGCTGGATCATCGGTGATCGCCATGTCGAATGGACGATCCAGATCGTGCCCTGGGGCGGCATGGTGCTCGGCGCAATCGCCGGCGCCGTTCTGACGCGGCTGACCGGCGCGCATGCGCTGTGGCTGGTCTCGCTCTTTGCGATGATACTGGCGCTTGCCGCCATGTTCATCCCGCGGCCGCTGCAGCGGCGTTTCAACCAGAAGATCGCGCCGCATCACTCGGCCATTGCGCGCGCGAAATAGAACCGTCGCATTCTTGTCATCGTCGAATCGGATAGGAAGGATCGCCGCCAACCCTTGAGGAGTAGGTCTTGTTCCTGATTTCGAAGCTTGTCTGGATTTTCGCCCAGCCGCTGTCACTGGCATTCTTGCTCGTCTTCTTCGCCCTCATTGCCGGCCTTCTCAACTGGCGTATCCTGCATATCCTCAGCACATTCGGTGCGGCCCTCATCCTTTTCGTCACGCTCTACACCACGGCCGGTAACCTCCTGATGCAGGATCTGGAGGAGCGGTTCGCAAGACCCGCAGCCGATCCCGACAACCTGCAATGCATGATCGTGCTCGGCGGCGCCTTCGAAAACGAGGTGAACACGGCGCGCCACGGCATAGAATTCAACGGTGGAGCCGACCGCTTCGTCGAAGCCCTGCGGCTCGCGCAGAAATTTCCGCAGTCACGCATTCTGGTATCAGGCGGCGACGGCTCCATGTCAGGCATCTATGAAGGCGATGCGGCCGCATCCGAGCGTTTCTTCCCGCTCTTCGGCGTTGGCAGAGATCGCCTGATCGAAGAGAGGCAATCGCGCACGACCTTCGAAAACGCCGTCAACACCAAGGAATTCCTGGCAAGCCAGGGCCTTTCCAATTGCCTGCTGATCACCTCGGGTTTTCATATGCCGCGATCCGTCGGCATCTTCCGCAAGCTCGGCATCGATATCGTGCCCTGGCCGACCGACTATCGCACCGACGGCCAGGTGAGGCTTGGGTTTGATTTCACCCAGCCGAACCTCAATGCGCAGAACATGGCGACGGCGATCCGCGAATGGTACGGCCTGGTCGGCTATTATCTCGCCGGCCGCACCTCGGAGCTTTATCCGCAATAGAGCAATTCCAGGAAAAGTTTTTCCGTCCGGAATTGCGTAAGAACAAGAGGTTAGAGCGCCGCGCGTCCGATAGGACGCGCAAAGGACGTCTATCACTTTGAATCAGCGCATAATCCCGAAAATCTTTCGGGATTATGCGCTAAGATTTACTTCTTCGAGATGGTGACGAATTTCGTGCCGCGGACGCGTGCCGTCACGGTGCAGGGATCACCTTCGGTGCGGTCGCAGAAGCGCGGATGCATCTTCATCGCCAGCACCATGTTGCCGAAGCGCTGGACGAAATCGTAGCCATAGATCTGTGCCGTCGCGATCATGAAATAACCGCCTTCGGCAACCTGCAGGTAGAAATTATAGGTACAGCCGTCGTCATTGCATTGCGGCCCCTTCTGCCCGTCGCAGGTCAGCTGGCCCTCGTCGACCACGGCATCGATCAGGCCATCATTGTTGATGTCCTGCCGGATGATGAAGCCGTCGGCAAATTCGGCTGTCTTGCACTGCTCCTGGAAATGCTTCTTCTCGTAGATCTCAGGATCGGAGATCAGCGATTGTTGACCGAGGGCGGCAGCCGGCATGGCAAGCAGCAGGACGATATTCAGAACGGCGAGCACCAGCGTTTTCACGGCTTTCCTCTTTTGGATAAAGGCTCTGCAGCCTAATGCATGTCGCCCGAGAGTGTGCAGCGGTTTTGGGACAACGACATGCATCAAATAAAGACTTTGGCTTTATGACGCCGCCGCCTTGCGCCGCCCTTGCCGCCGTGGTTCTTTCCCGAGAACAGGATGATTTTAGGCCTAATTCGCCTAAAATCTGAATCCTGTTCTCAATTCTGCCGGTTCCGGGGTTCGCATGTCTTTGCTCGTCTATCTCGATTATGCCGGCATTGCGCTGTTTGCCGCGACAGGCGCGCTCGCCGCCTCGCGCAAGCAACTGGATCTGATCGGTTTTTTGTTTTTCGCCATGGTGACGGGAACGGGCGGCGGTACCGTGCGCGATATCGTGCTCGGGCGCGTGCCGGTCTTCTGGGTGCTGAACCCCGCCTATATCCTCGTCTGCTGCATCATGGGGGTCATCGTTTTCTTCACCGCCCACCTGCTGGAATCGCGCTATCGCCTGCTGATCTGGCTGGATGCGATCGGCCTCGCCGCCTATTGCGTGCTCGGCGCCGCCAAGGGCCTCGCCGCCACCGGCTCGCCGACCATCGCAATCGTCACCGGCACGCTGACGGCGACCTTCGGCGGCATATTACGCGATCTGATGGCAAACGAGCCTTCGGTTCTGTTGAGGCCGGAAATCTACGTGACGGCAGCTCTCATCGGCGCCGGCGTGTTCACGGCTGCCAATGAGCTCGGAATGCAGCTCTATCTGGCGTCTGCCTGCGGCGTCGTGGCGGCCTTTGCAGTGCGCGGTGGAGCCCTGTGGTTCGGCTGGACCTTCCCAACAGCTTGTCGTATCGTGTTGCGATGCGCCTCCAATCCTTCAGGCGGCAGAAGGTGCGTTCAATAATATTCCTGCGCTTGTAGGCAATGGGGTCGAAGGGCTGCATGCGCTTTCGAGTAGGATTGTTGGGAATGACCGGCTGCGTGCCGCGGGCGGTGAGGAAGTCGCGTAATGTGTCGCTGTCATAAGCGGTGTCTGCGGCACATAGGCGGCTCGCAGGCAAGRGCGTGAGCAGYGGAACGGCAACGGGTGCGTCGCCGCGCTGCCCGGGCGTTATTCGCAGCGCGATTGGACGGCCGCAACCATCGACAACAGCATGGATTTTTGTCGATCTGCCGCCTCGCGAGCGGCCGATTGCCTCGGCATCCGCCCCCCTTTTCCGCCAGCGGCTGATCGGTGGGCTTTGGCGGTGGTGCTGTCGATCATGGTTGTTGAAGGCCCGTAGCAAGCGGGACAATCCTGCCATCGGCAACCCGATCGCAGGACATGGATGATTCCACTAATCACTCGACGGTCGTCAGTGCGATGAGCACCRGGTTGGTTCGTGGGAAGTAGAGGCGCAATCACCGCCCAMTGCTGATCATCAAGCCAGAACTCTCCTGCCATCATCAAAACTCCCATTGTCATCACAATGAATCACAGCGATCCATTTTGATCAATGGCTTGATTGGGTTTGGAGCCTAGAGCCACAACCAGCATGGTTGTTTACTTTCGCCTCGTCCAAAGACAGACCCAGGCGTTGAAACCTTCTCCGGTGATGTGGCGAGCGCTCGTCTCGACCACGGAGAGAACAATGAACCGGCAAGGTAAGGGTAAAAGGCGGGTCGTGGCGCGAGGACAGTCGGTGCTCGATCTCTGCCGAACCACATCACTTTTCACAAAGCCGTCGGCTGCCGGAATATGGCTGATAGGTGCAATCGGACGGTCGAAAGGAGCGGTAACTGCGCGAGCAGGCGGTGATATTGCATGATTGCGGTGCGCCTTGATCATCAGTTGCGTCTTCTGTCGATCGCACTCCGTTCAGCGTCGGTTCGGTCGCCGCCGCGCGCATGAAATCCCGCCAGATATGCGCTGGCAGGGCGCCGCCCGTCACCCCCTTCATCGGCGCGTCATCATCATTGCCAACCCAAACGCCGACGACGAGCGCTTCCGTGAAACCGACGAACCAGGCATCGCGATTGTTCTGGCTCGTGCCGGTCTTACCGGCCGCGTACATGCCAGGATCTGCTCCACGTCCAGTGCCGCGCTCGACCACCAACTGCAGGAGGGCGAGGAGGTCGGACTGGTAGGGCGAAAGATCGACATTCGGCTTTGATTGTAAGCCAACTCGAAACGCCTTGGGCTGCCCTGCCGCTTGAAAGTCAATAATGCCCCAGGGCCTAACAGGTGCCCTGCCGAGCTGGACGGACGCATAGGCGCTGGTGAGGTTGAGCAGGTTTACTTCGGATGTGCCAAGCGCCAAAGACGGCGTGTTGGCCAGCGGTGCATCGATGCCGAGCTCGCGTGCTGCGGCAATCACATTGTCTAGACCTACCTCTTCGGCAAGCGCCACAGACGCGGCATTGAGCGATCGCGCGAACGCCTCGGCAAGCGTTACCCAACCGCGATAGTTGCCACCGGAATTTTCTGGCGCCCAGCCGTCGATGTCAATGGGCGCGTCCAGAACCCGGTCAGACAAGGTGAGCCCGGCCTTCAATGCCGCGTAATAGACGAATAGCTTGAAGGTGGAACCCGGCTGGCGCATCGCAGTGGCGGCGCGATTGAACTGGCTTGCCTTGTAGTCGTGGCCGCCAACCATTGCAACGACGGCGCCGTCGGTCGTCATCGCAACCAACGCGGCCTGCGATGCTCCGACCGTCTTTCCTTCACTGTCCAGGGCACTTTTCACGACCTTTTCGGCGATCTGCTGCAACTGCGGCACCAGGGTGGTGCGCACCGAAGTCGAACCTGGCGAGGAGCCGGCGATTTCACTCGCTTGCGGCGAAATCCAGTCGGCAAACCAGCTTCCGGAGCGCGGCGTGGGCGTCGTTGGTTGCAGCCTGGCAAAGCTCGTCTTGGCCTCCGCCGCTTGTGGCTCGGTGATCTTGCCATTGGCCGCCATCGCGTCGAGAACGACCATCGTGCGCTGCCGGGCGCCTTCGAAATTGTCGATGGGATTCCATTGGCTCGGTGCCCGCAGCAACCCAGCCAGCATAGCCGACTCCGGCAGGTCGAGGGCGCCGATGTCCTTATTGAAATAGATGCGCGCGGCGGCAGGCATGCCGGTAGCGCCCGCGCCAAGATAGACGCTATTGAGATAGCGCGTCAGGATTTCCCGCTTGCCGAGCTTCCACTCCAGCCAGACTGCAATGACAACCTCCTGAATCTTTCGTTTTATTGTTCGGTCGCTGTCGAGGTATTGCAGCTTGATGAGTTGCTGGGTGATCGTGCTGCCACCCTCCACCACCGAGCCAGCCTCCAGGTTCCGCAGAAGCGCCCTCCCGATGCCCTTGGGATCGATGCCGAAATGATCCATGAACCGGCGATCCTCAATTGAAAGGACCGCATCGATCAGATTGGGCGGAAACTGGTCGTATCGAGCATAGGGCCCTTGATAAGGTCCCTGTCTCACCAATGGCGCACCGTCAGCGGTTTCCAGCACGACGACCGGCTTTAACGTTCCATCGCGGATTTCGCTCCAGGGCACGTCTTTTAGCGCCCACACCAGCACGCTTCCTGCGAGGAGGCAGACAAGAAGGGCCAAACCCACAGCAAATTTCCACCAGCGCGCAATGAGCGATGCGCTCCGGCGACTTTCACGGGGCTTCGAACGCTGATCGCGAATACCCCGCCCTGCTCTGACCAAGGCAGTGGTCATCCATTTGTGGGGACCTGACGCGATTTCCAATCGCGTCGACCTCAGCTTCGTCTTGGAAAACAAAGCGGCCGTCTTGATCTTTGCCAAAGCAGAGCTCGCCTGCAAATCTTGGCGCAGCGCACGCAAAAACGTCCTGGCGGCCAGGCGAGTTTGGCCGAAGGGTCCGCGGGGCGGTTGCGGGTCGTCGACTTGGGTAATTCCTGGCGAATCCGAGGTGGCCACTTGCGCTGCCGAATCCACCGTCTGATTGCCGCTCGTGCTTGAGCTGCCAACGCTTTTGCCTGAGGATTCGTCAGAATTGGGCATCGGTTACCGCTAAAATACAAACGCAGCCTGACCTTTATAGCCGGGCGATACAGTGTGTTCTACCGCAAAAGGCGCCCATGGTTCCGAGAGTCTTGCGTCTGGCCATAAATGCCGAATTGATAGGGTTTTCCCGCTGCCCATATCAGCAGCGGTAGAGGCTTGTGAAACCTGTGATCTTCCGGCAGTCGAGCTGTCGACAGACTACAGTGAAAGGCTCCCGAGACGCCCTTCGACAGGCCTGCGCTTCCTTTTCCTTTCATCAAGGCACTCGTCCCAGCCGACCCGAAATCCGATAGGGTCCTCGAGCGGATGCAGATGGCGTGCAGATCGACTCGAACGATGCCGCCACCCAGCTCGGCGACGAAGGACGAGCGACTGCACCAGTGCACCGTCTGATGGCATCTGGAGTTCCGGCGGCGGCGCAAAGACGCCGCCGGAGAATGCGTGCTAGGCCTCGATGATGTAAACAATCGTGAGAGCATCGGGATCGACAATGACGATCCGGCCATCCGCAAGGATGAAGAAGCGGTAGCTTTCGTACTGCGGAACGATCTTCACAATGCGCGGCGGCAGCCGTTCAAGCCGAACCTTCTTCGGGATTTTCGTTCCGACGGAAACTGTGAAGTTCACTTCCTTCACAGGTTCGACATGGACTTCCTTCACCACCTGGCGAATTTCGGTCTGCTGCTCGACGGTGACATTGACGTTGGTCTTGGTATCCGAAGTCTGGTTGCTCGTCGTGGTGTTGTTGTTGACGTTGGTTTCGGACGAGCTTTTGTTGGTCGTCGAAGAGTTCTGGTCGGTCGACTGCTTCGACGCATCGCCGCTTTGCGTGGTGGCGCCTTTGCCGGTGCCCTCCGCAGGCTTAGTTTCGGTGCTGGTCTTCGTGCCTGTGGTGGCTGCGCCGCTGGTATCGGTGCTGCCGGACTTGGCGGCGGGTTTCTGCTCGGTCGTGGCGCCGCCGCCGGCGTCTTGCGATCCAGGTTTGGTTTCTGTCGAAGACTTGCCCGACGCGCTTCCGCTCGTCGAAGACTTATCGTTCGAAGGCTGCTCGGCGCTCTTTTTCATGTCCGAACCCTGGCCCGATTTCTGCTGCGATGACTGGCCCTTGCCTTGCGGGCAGGCTCCCGACGCGACGGGGGTGCAGTCGGTTCCGGTGGCCTTGGAGCCGGACTGCGAAGCGGCGTCCGTACCCGTCTGAGAACCGGACTGGGCCTGGCCGCTGCTCTTGGTGTCCTGCTGGGCTGCTGCTGGCAATGTGGCAAGTGGCGACACGCTGAGGGACAACGCTGCCATAAGCATGGTGAGATGGTTGCTTTTCATGATCAATCTCCGAGGTTTGGGCACACGATGCCGCCGCGCATTCTCATGCGTCGCATGCTTGCCCTGATTGTTGTGAGGGGCGGCTAAAGCCGTCCAAAGGTCACTGGATGACCTGGATGACCTTCCGGGAGGAAGGTTCGACGATCACACGCTGATCGTTGACGATCGCGTATGCATACTTCGGGTCATCGGGAATGGGCGTGACGACCACGGTCTCTGGCAGGGGCTGTCCGACGACGACCTTCTCCTTCACCACGATCCGTTCGGCCGGGGCCGGAGCCTGTTGAACATAGGTCACCACCTTCTGCGGCGGCGGATCAATGACAC
>NZ_JBFTQY010000117.1:0-13014 GCF_056399245.1 Rhizobium sp. 01N447_2 | reverse complement strand
CTCATAGCCTATGTGCTCGTCAAGCTGCTGACCGGGGTATTCGACCCGCCACCCGAGGCGCTTTCGTTGCCTTGGGGTTATCTCGCTGCCCTCGTCATCACCGCAACCAGCGCTGCCCTCCTCGCCGCGACGAGCGAAGCGATGCGCAGCCGGGTACACGTCACCGAGAAGTTGAGAGGCGAATAAGCATCGGCCGCGCCGGCGCTGCCTTGCGAAAAATTCTACAGATTGGGGCTGAAACCAGGAAGGAGAAAGTAGTGAAACCACAAATGCTTATGGCCGCAATACTGGCGCTGGCACTGATGGGCACGGCATTCGCTGCCCAGACGTCCGGCACGATCACCGCGATCAGCAAGAAGGCCGATACGATCACGTTGTCGGACGGCAAGAACTATACCCTGCCCGAAGGGATCGAAGATACCAACCTTCGCGTCGGTGAGAAGGTTCAGCTAACCTTCGCGATCAAGGACGGCAAGGCGGTCGTCTCTCACCTGACCCCGGAGAAGTGAGGCTTGCGGCGGCCGGCGACAACCTGGCCGCCGCTTTCGCGCGCGATTGCGACCGATTGATAACGTGTCGGGCCCACACCGGCATCTGCGCTAATTCTCCGCTAATAGTCTCTGCGTAGTTATGTCGGTCAAAGCAAGCGCCAATGGGAAGGCGGCGAGCGTGCCGGGGGCGTCCGCGAGGCGCAGTCGATCACCGCCGAAGGACGATGCAGGCGTGACGCGTTTCCAGAAGTTGAGGGATTTTCGAATGAGACAGATTTTTCTCGCCATTGCGCTCATTATTGCTCCGGTGACGGCTTTCACGGGTTTTGAACTCTATGCCAACAATGCGCCCGCCAAAACGAAGGACCTAGGTGATCTCGCATCGTTCAAGACCATCGTTGCCGACGTTCAGGCCCTCGCTTCCAAGGGTGATCTGACGGCGGCCGCAAAGCGGATTACGGACTACGAGACGGCATGGGATCAGGCCGAAAGCGCAATCCGTCCGCTGAATCCGAACGACTGGCACAACATCGACGCTGCCTCCGATGCTGCGCTCAAGGCGCTACGCCAATCGGCCCCGTCGGCCGACATCGTCAACATGACGCTAGCCACCCTTATGGCGGTTCTCAATCGTCCGGCCCAGCCATCCCAGCCGACGGCAAACCGTTGATCCGCGCCCTTCGCACCGCCCGCGCCGCTTAACCGCGAGACGTTTCATCGCCCATTCAAGGATACTCGCAATGCCCGCTAAGACAGAAACCGCCAAAGCTGTTGTCTGCAATCGCGTTCCTCGTGTCACGGCCGACTTCTGGCTCATCAAACTGATGGCCGTCACCATGGGCGAAACGGCGGCCGATTATCTCAACATGCAAATGGGCCTGGGACTGACGGCGACATCGCTGATCATGTCGGCAATTCTCGCCGGCGCACTGGTCTGGCAATTTGCCCAGAAGAAGTATGTTCCTGCCACCTATTGGCTTTCGGTGGTGCTGATCAGCATCGTTGGCACGTTGATTACCGACAATCTGGTCGACAACTTCAATGTACCGCTGCTGAATACGACCATCGCATTCTCGATCGCCTTGGCGCTGACTTTCCTACTCTGGTTCCAGACAGAGCGTACGCTTTCAATCCACTCCATATTCACCAATCGACGCGAGGCCTTCTATTGGCTCGCCATTCTGTTCACCTTTGCGCTCGGCACGGCGGCGGGCGATCTGGTCGCCGAGAAGTTCGCGCTTGGATATTTGGCGACAGGTATCCTGTTCGGGATGATCATCTTGTCGTTCAGCATCGGCTATTTCTTCCTCGGTCTCGACCCAATACTCGGCTTCTGGCTGGTCTACATCCTGACCAGGCCTCTGGGAGCTTCGTTCGGCGATCTGATGTCTCAGCCCGCGCAATATGGCGGCCTAGGCCTCGGCACAATCATAACGAGTGCAATCTTCCTTGCCGCGATCGTCACGATCGTCGCCTTCATGAGCCGGCGGCACGGAGGCGACGAATTGGTCGTCGTCGGTCAAGATGGGAAGCTGCTGGCAGTGGGTGAAGGCAAAAAGCTGATTGCCGCCAACGACGAATTCTGAAGCGGTCGCCTCCGCATTTCKGGCATCACCGGCCCGGGGCGACATTCCTTGCGCCGTTTTCGCGGCTGTCACTCTTGCTGGAATGTTTTTCATCCGAGTGCAGGTGGAGATCTAACCAATATCTAAGCGTCAGTTGACTGATCCAGAATCGATGTAGAGCCTTCGGGGCTGCAAGGATTGAACTGGAGTGTGACAATGTATGAACTCGACGTAGCTGTAACACGCGCCATCAATGGATTAGCGGGACATAGCGCTGCGATCGACTACTTGATGGTCTGGGTCTCCGGTATCGGCGTCCCGGTCATGGTGACGGCGGTAGTCCTGCAATGGTGGCGCGGGTCTGATAGGACGCATATACGGCATGTCCTCGTGGCGGCAGGCTTCTCGTTCTTGCTGGGACTCGGTCTCAACCAACTCATTCTTCTCTTTATCCACCGGGCTCGTCCCTATGACAACGGCGTAACAGACCTGTTGATCGAACGGAGCGCCGACTTTTCGTTTCCCTCCGATCATGCGACGGCGACCTTTGCGATTGCGGCCGCTTTTCTCCTTCACGGCGCCCGACGCGCCGGATTTGCTTTCCTTGCGGCGGCCTGCCTTGTCACCTTCTCCCGCATCTATATCGGGACCCACTACGCCGGAGACGTCTTCGGCGGAGCACTGACGGGTGTCATCGCAGCACTCATAGTCCCTGCAATATATCGCGAAGGCACCAAAGCCGACCGCCTGATCACTCGAATCTTTTAGACTACCGGTAATGCTCGCGTCATTTCTCTCATCGGTGATCCATTGGCTGAGAGCGCATCCCACATCGGGGGCCGGCACGGTTGAGGACCGGGAAACCGACATGAAGCTCGAGGATAGAGAGCAGACCCCGCTTTGGGTGGGTTCGATCAGCGACGAGCGGATCTACAGCCCGTTATCTCTGGTTACAGCGGTCTCGACACAGCCTGACTTCACCGGGCCACGGGAAGCGCTGGCGCGATCGCTTCGGGAAGGACAAAGATCGGCTTCGACATCTTCCGTTTTGAAGATGGCAAGATCGTTGAGCATTGGGACAATTTGCAGGAGACTCCGGCTGATGCAAATCCGAGCGGGAACACCATGCTAGATGGCCCAACCAAGCCAACCGATCTCGCTAAGACCGAGGAAAACAAGACCCTCGTGCGCAGCTTCGTTGACGACATTCTCGTCAATGGCCACATGGGAAAGCTGACCGGCTATTTCGACGGCGACAACTATGTCCAGCACAACCCGCAGATTGCAAACGGCCTTTCCGGTCTCGGCGCTGCGCTCGAAGCCATGGCCGCTAATGGACCATGAAATACGACACCATCCATCAGATGCTGGGCGAGGGCAATTTGTGCTGACGGTCAGCGAAGGCACCTTCGGCGGTGCACCGACCGCCTTCTATGACCTGTTCCGTGTTGAGAATGGTAAGATCGCCGAACATTGGGACGTGACGAGACCATCCCGGCACAGGCCGACTGGAAGAACCAGAACGGCAAGTTTGGGTTCTGATATCAAGAGGGGCGCGAAAGCGTCCCTTTCTACATGGAGGACTGCATGACCGACTTAGACCGCAACAAAGCCAACGTGATCGCCTTCTATGAGCTGATGTTCAACGACTGCAAGCCGCGTGAGGCCATCGAGCTTTATGCCGGGGCTGACTACATCCAGCACAATCCTCATGTCGCAACTGGAAAGGCCGGGTTCATCGACTATTTCGAGCGCATGGCGCGGGAATGGCCGGGCAAGCGGGTTGACGTAAAACAGTCCATTGCCGAAGGTGACCGGGTTGTGCTGCACTGCTTCCAGCACTGGCCCAATGATCATGACTATGCCGGTATCGATATTTTCCGGCTCGATGATGACGGCAAGATCGTAGAGCATTGGGACGTGCTGCAGGTCATTCCCGAACACTCAGCCAATCCGAACGGCATGTTCTAGGCTGCTCTGATCCTTGTGCCGCAAGGCGTTCCATAAATTGGCGTTACGCCGCGAAAAGCCAACTTTCGCAGCAGGTTAGGGCGGCGATCGCGTTGAGAATACCAAGGTCGCCGCGCGGTTACTCGCTATTCCTTACCTGACTTTCTAAGTAGGTCAGCAGGTTCAACACCTAGCACGGCAGCCAGTCGATCTAGCACCTCGATACTTGGGCTGTAGACGCATCGTTCCAGCGAGCTGATGTAGGTACGATCGATGCCGGCACGATGAGCAAGCTCCTCCTGCGACAATTTCCTCGCCTGTCGAAGAGTTCTCAAATTTCGAGCGAAGGTCTCGCGTATCTCCATGATGACGAGAGAACCACTTGTAGAGTATTCCGCTACGGAGTATACTCTACAAAAGTGAGCGGTGGTCACGCCGGTGGTGCCCACGCCGCTTCATCGAAGGAACCCATGGAACTCCGYCAGCTCTCCTACTTCGTCGCGGTGGCCGAGGAACTGCATTTCGGCCGGGCGGCMGCCAAGGTSCGCATCGCCCAGCCGGCGYTKTCYAATCA
The DNA here is from genome assembly GCF_056399245.1 of Rhizobium sp. 01N447_2. NCBI lineage: Bacteria > Pseudomonadati > Pseudomonadota > Alphaproteobacteria > Hyphomicrobiales > Rhizobiaceae > Rhizobium > Rhizobium sp. 01N447_2. The sequence continues at coordinate 8,434 of NZ_JBFTQY010000117.1, read as the reverse complement.
YGTGCAGGCGCTGGAGCGCGAACTCGGTTGTGCGCTGTTCATCCGCTCGACCAGGCGGGTGGAACTGACMAGGGCAGGGGAGATCTTCYACGARCGCTGCGTCGGGATCCTGAGCGAGGTCGATCTKTCCGCCGAGATCACCAGGGCRGTGGCCGGCAAGACGATCCGGCAGATCAGGATCGGCACCGTCTATCCGGCGACCACCGGCGTGCTGCCGGCCTTTCTTGCAAAGATCGCCCGGAAGTATCCGGATATCCGCATCCATATATCAAGCGGCAACACCGGCGACATCATCCGCGGCCTGGAGAACGGCCAGATCAATCTCGGCTTCATCAGACCGGTGGAAAACATCGGCTCGTTGCGCTTCGCTTCGATCGCTCATGAGCGATATCTGCTGGCGGTCGCCAGGAGCAACCGGCTGGCGGAGCAGGCGGAGATTGCCATCGACGATCTGCGCGGGGAGAGGATCATCGCCTTCAAYCGCAAGAACCTCTCCTACACAGAGCGGTACTTCAACGAGAAGTTCGAGGAATACGATCTGACCCGCAACATCGCCTACAGCTGCGACGACACCTATTCGCTGGTGTCGCTGGTTTCGGCCGGCCTTGGCATCGGCTTTGCGCCGGAATGGACCGAGGGACTGCCGAACCGGGCCTTCGAGCTGAAGGCGGTCAGGGGCATCGACTTCAGGATCGGGCTGGGCGTTGCCTGGAATAAAGAGGATCCAACCGCCTCGCGCGACGACATCGTCGATATCGCCCGGTCACTGGCACGGCCGGCGAGGTAAGCGACCTGCGCCGCGGTTCAGCGGTGACGCGAGCGGCGTGACGCCGCCTCGCGGATTTGCCACGTCTGCCTTCATCAGACCCCCCCTGCGATTGCGGCCATCGCGTCCTGCCCCGGCTTTGGGTCCTGCCAGGCTCGCGCCTGGATGCAGTTGAACATCTTCTGGCACAGACACTTGCCGAAAATCTATCTGGGAACGAAGATGTGATCCTGCTGCAGACCGGGTTCGGTCGCTATTACAGCCGGCGTGAAGAACCTAAAAGCTTCCAGGGGCAGGTCCAATGGAATCCCGCAATACCAATGAAGTCGACACCGATCGCTCTCGAGTCTTCGCACTACTCGTATCTTGACCCACGGCCTCTTCAACAAATGCCATGACGGAATCGCCGATTGCCAGATAGGGCTGGGCGATCGAACTCAGAGCAGGCGATAGAAACTGGGCCATGCTGTCATCGTAGCCAATGACGGAGATGTCCGACGGCACCTTCAAGCCACGCTCGTACAAAACCTGAAGAATACCAGCAGCCAGGATATCTGATCCGGCGATGATTGCGGTGACGGCGCAACGGTGATCGTCCAGTAACATGGTTGCGAGCCGGCGGCCCGGGAGGATATCATTCGGAGATCGGGGAAAATATTCGCCGAGCACGACCGGGCAGTCTTGTTCGTCAAGTCCGTACAACGAGACCGCTTGTTGAAACGCTTCGGCTCGTCGTTGTTCGGCGTGGCCAGGACCGCCGTCCTTTAAGCCGGTCGCGCGCGCACCGATGAAGGCAACTCTTCTGTGGCCTTCATCGGCCAGGGTCTTAACCGCTGCACGCATCCCTGGGTCTGGATCAATTGCGACGAAATATGCCTGTTCGATATCGTGGCGCTCGACCTGAATGACCGGGATACCCGCCTGGATCAACGGCTGGATGTTCTTGTTTTCTAGTGCATGGCAAAGAATCGTCGCATCAACTCCATGCTCAAGGAACTGCTTTATCCCATTGACCTCCGCTTCAGGGGAGTAGCTGTGATTGACCGTCAGCATCGAGAAGCCGCGGTCGCTGGCAGCTGTGCGGATAGCGTGAGAAATGTGCGTGTAGAAAGGGTTTTCACGCGCCGAAGACAGCACCAGCCCAAGAGAATAGCTCCTTTGCATTCTTAATGAGCGAGCCTGCAGATTAGGGCGGTACCCYGTGCTCTCAACTGCTTCTAAAACGCGCTTACGGTTCTCGTCCGAGACATAACCTCTGTTGTGGATGACACGGGCCGCCGTTGTTGGCGAAACCTGGGCTTCTCTCGCCACGTCCGCCATTGTCGCCGTTTGGGAACGCATCTCATCTCCTTCGAAATCTTTGTAGTCTCACTTGCATTACTTATATCGATATGCAATGTGGTGACGTCACCACACGACGTTTTAATTGATTTTTGGCTGAGTAACCCCGATTTCGCCGCCTCGGAGGGCGGCGCGGGAAGATCAATGGGAGGAGATTCCGTGCGAAACTTTTTACGCATTCTACCGCTGGCCGCATTGCTTGCTGGAGCCGCTTCGAGCGCCCACGCTCAAGTCGAGCTAAACTTCTGGGACCAGGTTTGGGGACCGGGATCCTACTCACAGCGCGCCCAGCAGCTCGTCGACGACTTTAACAAAAGCCAGGATGACATCCACGTGACCTACCGGTCGGTGCCATGGGCGAACTGGTATGAAACTTACGTGACAGCGATCGCGTCGGGCTCCGCTCCTGACATTTCGACCGGCGCTGGATTTCAAGCAGTCCAGTTTTACAGCATGGACGCCATCTATCCGGTTGACGATCTCGTCAAGGAAATGGAAGCGAACGGCAGCGCAAAGGATTTTGCGCCAGGTACGCTGGAGGCAATGAAATACGACGGCCATTATGTGGCCTTGCCGTGGGCCATCGATCTTCGCGCGCTCTTCTACCGGAAAGACGTTCTCGAAGCGGCCGGGCAGAAGGTTCCAACCAATTGGGACGAATTTCTTGCGGTCAGCAAGGCGGTGACGAAAGACGGTATCTACGGCGTCGTTTCCTCAGGCGATGCGACAGGAATGCACTGGATATTGTCGGCGATGATCAACAACGGCGGGGGCCTGTTCGACGCAGACAGGAAGCCAAACCTCACGGGCGAAAAATCTCTTGCGGCGCTCAATTTTCTATCCAGCTTCGCGACCGAGAAAGTGCTTAACCCGGCGTCGGCCGGCTATACGAACGACGACGCGCTGGGAAGTTTCAACGGCGGAAAGGCCGCGTTTTACCTCTCGAGTCCGAGTACCGCAGACCAAGCAGGAAAAGAGAAGGACAAGGTCGGGGTCGTGCCGCCGCTCACATCCACTTCGGGAGAGAAGGGTACGATTGGCTGGATCAACAACATCATGGTCTACAAGCAGACCGAGCACCCGAAAGAAACCTTAAAATTCCTGCGTTGGTGGTCCGAAAACCAGAAGGTTCTTTGGACAGAGGGTAAGGCTGGAGGCATTCCGGCACGCGTCTCGTTCCAGCAAGATCCGTATTTCACTGAAAACGATCAAGTCAGCTTCGTGATCAAAAACTATCTGCCGATCGTCAAGCCGATGTCGGCTACCGCCGGTGGTACCTTTCCGCAGCTAAACGAGATCGACGGTGATGGTTTCATGATGAGCCTTGTTCAGAAGCTCTGGCAGGGTCAACCGGCGGGCGAGATCGTTACGCCTGCTCAGGAACATCTTCAAGAAATTATGGAACAGTAACCGATGACGGCCTCGCTCCTGAAGCGAACTGTCTGGCGCTCCAGCGCCAGACAGTTTCTGACCCCTGACCTGCGGATGACGTTGCTCTTGCTTCTCCCGTCCCTGATCCTGATGATCGTGGTTATTGGCTATCCGATGATCCAGGGATTTTGGTATAGCTTTACCAATGGCTCATTGCTCAAGGCCGGCAAGTTTGTCGGCCTGAGAAACTACGGCAAACTTCTGTCCGACCCGTCGTTCTGGCATGCGCTTCGCTTTTCACTCTACTTCGCCATTGCCAATATCATCGGTTGCTACAGCTTGGGACTTGGCCTGGCGCTTCTTCTGCAGAAGGATTTCCCAGGGCGCGGACTGTTTCGCGTTCTGCTTCTGTTGCCGTGGATCGTCCCGTCGCTCGTGGCAATCGTTTCGTGGCGGTGGATGATCAACGACGACAAGGCTCTCTTCAACCAGATCATCGTATTTTTCGGGGGAGACCCCGTGTACTTCCTGTCCAGCTCCAACTGGACCATCGCAATGGTCATTATCATCAAGATCTGGCGCTCGTTTCCATTCATGCTGCTATCGCTTCTGGCAGCGCTCCAGACAATCGACCGCACATTGTACGAAGCCGCAGATATTGACGGTGCAACGAAGTGGCAAAGCTTCCGGCATGTGACCATGCCGGCGATAAGCGGCATCTCTGTCGTCCTTTGCCTTCTCATGACGGTCTGGACAGTCAACGACTTCGATACACCTTGGCTCCTTGCTCAAGGAGGACCTGCGAACGCCACCGAAAATCTGGTTGTCCTTGCGTATCGTTTTACGTTCGCCCGTAACGATGTCGGCATGGGAGCGGCTGTTTCTTTCGTTACCCTCGCCATTTTGATGGTCATTTTCACTGTCGTCCTGCGTCTGCAAAGGGAGAAGCGCTGATGGCACGTAGACGAATGCATAAAAACTGGGCTCTGACCGGGACGATGACCTTGATTGCCGTGGTCATCAACCTGCCCATCATCCTTATGGCACTCAATTCGTTTCAACCGACCGAAGCAATTGTCGCAAGACTGACAATCATACCTCGCGATCCATCGCTGCAAAACTATCTGCTCCTCATGGAGGAGACACCATTTCTCAGCTATCTCAGGAACTCTGTCGTGACGGCGCTTGGTGCTACGGTATTTTCCCTGTTTTGCGCCGTCTTCGCGGGCTATGCACTCTCCCGATTCAAAAACCGCCTGCTGGATGTCTATTCTACCGGGTTGTTTGCAGTTCAGATGTTTCCGATCATCCTGGCTCTGATTCCACTGTTCCTGCTTTTCCGTCCCCTTGGGCTTATCGACACCCCTCTGTCTGTGATCATCGTATACGGAGTGATCAATCTGCCGTTCGTCACGTGGATGGCGCGAAGCTACTTTGACACCATCCCGCGGGAACTGGAGGAAGCAGCACTGATCGACGGCTGTGGTCACTTCGGCGCGTTTTTTCGGGTCGTGTTGCCACTTTCCGGGCCGGGGCTTGCTGCAGTTTCGATCTTTGCTTTCCTGCTCGCGTACAATGAGTTTTTTGTCGCGAACGTGTTCCTTCGCACTAAGGCCGCAATGACACTTCCTGTCGGCATACAGATGTTCCTGCAGCAATTCTCGACCGATTGGGGAAGCCTCACGGCCGCAGCATCCGTGACCATGCTTCCAACCCTCATCCTCTTTCTTTTCGTGCAGAAATTCATCACCCACGGCGCGATTGCTGGCGGCGTGAAGGGTTGATCGGAGTCATTATGTCAAAAATCATCAACGTCGGCATCATCGGGTGCGGCGAGGCCTCGCAGATCCTTCACATCCCGACGCTGCGCGAACTGTCCGACCGCTTTGCAATCACCGCTCTATGCGATCCCTCCCCAACTGTTCTCAAGGGCGTCGGCGCGGTCGTTCCGGGAGCGTCTCTCTACGATGACGGTTCGTCCCTGCTCGACGATCCTTCGGTTGACGCGGTACTTGTTGCCAACCCGAACACCTTCCACGCTCCGACGGCCATCGAAGCAATGCAGAAGGGTAAGCATGTCCTAATCGAAAAGCCGATGTGTATGACCTTGACAGAGGCCGATGCTCTTGCGGCCGCCGAGGCCGAAACTGGAATGACAGTTCAGATCGGCTACATGCGCCGTCACGCACCCGCCTTTGAGGATGCGGTCAAAATCGTCGCGGGTATAAGAGACCAGATCAACTTCGCGCGCGTCCACGCAATCATCGGACCCAATTCATCGTTCGTAGAGCCGACATCAAACGTGGTGCGAGGCGATGATATTCCCCAGTGGGTACTCGACAAAACCCGTGAAGACACCGACGCCAAACTTGTAGAGGCGATCGGAACCAGCGAACGTCCACGCGCACTGGTCTACAATCTCCTGCTGGGTCTTTCCTCACACGACGTTTCCGCGATGCGAGAGCTTATCGGTATGCCCAAGCGCGTCCTCCATGCTGGCTTCCGTCGGGAAGGCATGTTTATCACCGCAGCGTTCGACTACGGAGATTTTATCTGCCATTTCGAAACAGGCATTGACGCAATCGCTCGTTTTAATGCGCATCTTGAAGTGTACGCGCAGGATAAGATCGTCCGCATCGACTATGACACACCCTACATCCGACACCAGCCTGCGCGTCTGACCGTCACCACGCCAAACACGGCATTCGGCGTCACATCGTGCAGTGGCCACCAGACACGAGGCGATGCCTTTGTCGTGGAATGGAAACGTTTTCACGACGCCATCACTCTGGGGCTTCCCGCGAAGACGACGATTGCCGATGCGCGGCAAGATCTCGAAATCTTTCAACAGATGATGCAGGAGGTGTGAGGGCGCTATGGCAAACGTTTCAATAGACCACGTCACAAAATCTTACGGCGCGCTTCACGTGATGCATGGCGTCTCGCTCGACATTGAAGATGGCGAATTCATCATTCTCGTTGGTCCCTCCGGCTGTGGCAAGTCAACACTGCTGCGCATGGTCGCTGGCTTGGAGGAAATCACTACTGGCACCGTCTCGATCGGCGATAAGGTCGTCAACGACGCGCGACCAAAAGACCGAAACATAGCGATGGTATTCCAGTCCTACGCTCTTTATCCCCATAAAACCGTCGCCCAGAATATGGGTTTTGCTCTCATGCTGGCCGGCAGGCCGCAAAAAGAGATTGACGACCGGGTCGGGGCAGCAGCGGAGATACTCGATCTCGTCCCGCTTCTGGAACGCCTGCCGAAGCAGCTGTCCGGCGGCCAGCGTCAGCGAGTAGCCATGGGACGGGCGATCGTGCGCGATCCCGAAGTATTTCTGTTCGACGAGCCGCTGTCCAATCTCGACGCAAAGTTGCGTGTGCAGATGCGTACGGAAATCAAGGCGCTTCACCAGCGCCTCAAGACGACGACAATCTACGTCACGCACGATCAGGTCGAAGCGATGACCATGGCCGATCGGATCGTAATTATGAACGGTGGAAAAATCGAGCAGGTTGGGAAACCTCTCGACCTCTACGACAATCCAAACAGTCTTTTTGTCGCCGGGTTCCTGGGCTCGCCGTCCATGAATTTTATCAACGGTCGTGTCGAAGGCGGCCTATTTCACACCGAACGTGGATTGACGTTTGCTTTGCCGCCGGGCTTGGCAAGCGCGGCCGACGGTCGGCCGCTTGTTGCAGGTATCAGACCGGAGCACATCGAACTTGCCAGTGAAGGAAAGCCCGCGATGGATGCCACAGTCATAGTCGACGAGCCGACTGGGGCGGAGACCCAGATAGCCTTGCGACTTCAAGGCGAAGAAATCCTCGCGACGTTCCGCGATAGGTTGGCGGTCTCGGCAGGAGACACTTTGCCTGTCCATCTTCCCCTCGAAAGACTTTACCTTTTTGACAAGGCCACCGGCCTTCGCATCTCATCAGGAGACAAGCTATGAAGACACTTGTTCAACTTTATTCCGCGCGCAACTTCACGCCGTGGGACAGAATCCTCGATCAGGTCAAGTCATCCGCATACGACGGAGTAGAAGGCTTTTTCGCTAACTACGAAGACCCGGCTGCGTTTCGGAGGCTGCTCGATGAGCGCGGTCTCATTATGCCTCAGGGACACTTCGGCCTCGACCTTCTCGAAAGCAACTTCGAAAAGGCGATTTCGATTGCTCGCACGCTTGGCATCGACACTGTGATTGCGCCATGGCTTGCCCCTGAAGACCGGCCTGCCGACCTTGCAGGATGGAAGATATTAGCGGCAAGGCTGGACTTACTCGACCACAAAGTTCGAGGCGAAGGATTCGACTTCGCGTGGCACAATCACGATTTTGAGTTTGTACCGGTCGAAAATGGACTTATTCCAATGGACATTCTGCTCGACGCTGCGCCTGAGATGAATTGGGAAGCAGACCTCGGCTGGATCTTGAGAGCGGGCGGCGCTCCGTTGGATTGGCTCAGGGCTCGGGCAGACCGCGTCGTCGCGGTCCATCTCAAGGACGTCCAGCCCGACCACGCCACTGCCCTCGAAGACGGCTGGGCCGATCTTGGACATGGCGTGAGTGACTGGCGTCCGATCTTCGAGGAGTTCGAAAAACTTCCGTACCTCAAGGCTCATGTGGCTGAGCATGATAATCCCGTCGATTTGGATCGTTTCCTGCGTCGCTGGTCGCAAAGTTTCAAGACCCTCGCTTCCCAGACATAGCGTTCTGACCCTGTGAGCGAGCTTACAAAGCCGCTGCGTAGGTTGTGGCTCAAATACCATCCAAAACAGGATCAACGACATGAAGACGATCAGGGGCCCCGGCCTTTTCCTTGGCCAGTTCGCGGGCGATACTGCTCCTTTCAACTCGTGGGATGCGATCACCAAATGGGCGGCCGACATCGGTTACAAGGGCGTCCAGGTGCCGACCTGGGCCAGCCAGCTGATCGATCTGAAGAAGGCTG
>NZ_JBFTQY010000116.1:0-26347 GCF_056399245.1 Rhizobium sp. 01N447_2 | reverse complement strand
GCGTCACGACGAAGAGGCCGGCCAGGATGAAGAGGAAGTTCAGCTTGACCATCTCCCACCACTCGCGGACGAGGATCTCGGCGAACAAAGCAAGGCCGGTCCTCTTCGGAGCATCCTTCGGAATGCCCGGCCCCTCCCTCGTCCACATGTCCCGCAACCACTGCATAGCCGTCTCCCGCAGGCGCCTCAGTATAGAATCGAGCGTTCCGTTTCCGTGTCGAACAGCTGCGCATTGGTCATATCGGCAACCAGCGTCGCCTCTTCGCCGATATCGGGCCGGTAGCGTGGCGAGACGCGGGCGATGAGATTGCGACCGCCTGCCACCATGTTCAGGTGCACTTCCGAGCCCATCGGTTCGGCAAGTTCGACAATCGCCTTGAGGGGCGCCAGGTTCTCCGGTGCGATATCAGCCGGCGGCAGTTCGTGGAAATTTTCCGGACGGATGCCGAGCACCAGTTCGCGGCCCTGGTAGGGCGCGATCCTGCTCTTGTCGAAATGGGCAGGCAGCGGCAGTTCCCGGCCGTCGAAGACGGCGACGTAGCCATCGCCCCGGCGCAGAATGGTCGAGGGCAGCATGTTCATCTGCGGCGCGCCGATGAAACCGGCGACGAACATGTTGACGGGGCGGTCATAGAGGTTCTGCGGCGTATCCACCTGCTGGATATGCCCGTCCTTCATGACGACGATCCGGTCCGCCATGGTCATGGCCTCCACCTGATCGTGAGTGACGTATATGAAGGTGGCGTTGAGGCGCTTGTGCAGCTTGGTGATTTCCGAGCGCATCGTGCCGCGCAGCTTGGCGTCGAGATTGGAAAGCGGCTCGTCGAGAAGGAAGACCGCCGGATTGCGCACCATGGCGCGACCGAGCGCGACGCGCTGGCGCTGCCCGCCCGAAAGCGCCTTCGGCTTGCGGTTCAGGAGATGAGAGATGTCGAGGATCTTGGCGGCGTCCTGCACCTGGGCATCGATGAAGTCGCGCGATACCTTCCTGAGCTGCAGGCCGAACGCCATGTTCTTGTAGACGGTCATATGCGGATAGAGCGCGTAATTCTGGAAAACCATGGCGATATCCCGATCCTTGGAAGGGACGTCGTTCATGATGTCGCCGCCGATCTTGAGCTCTCCTCCCGATATTTCCTCGAGGCCGGCGATCATCCGCAGCGTCGTCGATTTGCCGCAGCCCGACGGGCCGACCAGAATGATGAATTCCTTGTCTGCGATCTCGAGGTCGATGTCGTGGACAACGGTGAGCGCACCGTAGCTCTTGTTCAGCTCTTTAAGCGAAATGCTGGCCATCGGGTTCTCCTGAATTCACCAATAGGAAGACCAGCTGCGCGAAAGACGCGTCAAAGCTTCCATGTAATAATAATCTCCCCAGGAGACGCATTCATCGACACCCTCACCGCGGCAGGTGTTGAACGGCGATTTCTTCGAATAGGTGGCGTGCAGCACCAGGCCGTTGGAGACGGTGGGATCCTTGACCGCATAATGATCCGCAAGGCTCTTCATCATGCGGCGTGCCAGCGTGCGATAACGTGCGGCCGGTTCCGRCTCGACGAGATCGGCCATCTCCAGAAGGCCGCAGGCGGCGATCGACGCCGACGAGCTGTCGCGCGGCTCGCCATCGCCGTCCGAAAAGACGAGATCCCAATAGGGCACCATGTCGGCCGGCAGCCGGTTGAGATAGAAGGCGAGCAGCCGGTCGAAGGTTTGGCGATATTCCTCGATCCGCTCATAGCGATAGGAGAGCGCCATGCCAGCGATTGCCCAGGCCTGTCCGCGCGCCCAGGCGCTATCGTCTTTGTAGCCCTGTTTGGTGGCGCCGCGCACCGGCGCTCCGGTGACCGGGTCCATATAGAAGGTGTGATAGGTGGAATCGTCCGGCCGAACCGAGTTGGCAAGCGTGGTGCGGGCGTGAATGAGCGCGATCTCGCGGTATTTCGGATCGCCGGTTTCGCGGCTCGCCCAGTAGAGAAGCGGCAGGTTCAGCAGGCAGTCGATGATGTAGCGGTATTCTTCCGCCACCCCCTTGCGGCCCCAGGCCTGAATGAACTGGCCGATGGGTTGGAAACGCTCGATCAGCTGGTCGGCGGCCAGGATGGCGGCCTTGCGGCCATCCTCGTCTCCGACGAGCTTCCAGGCGGCAATGCAGGAGGGCGAATAGAGAAAGCCCATGTCGTGATGGTCCGTCTCGATGCGGTTCACGATCCGATGCAGAAACGACTGGACCTGGACCTGCGCGGCATGCCGGAAAACCGCCTCGCCGCTATGCTCGAAAGCGAGCCATAGCTCACCGGGCCAGAAACCTGCGGTCCATTGGTCGTTCGCCACCGCAGGATAGAAATTTCCGACACTCGAATGGTTCTGCGAGGCATGGGTGAAGACGGGAAGGTTACGCCTGATCTGCTCGACGGCAAGATCGAGAGCGGCTTTGACCTCCTGGTCGGTTATCGGCTGCGGGGCGACGGACGAGACGGCGTTCATGGATTTAACCCTTCAGTCCCGTCGAGGCGATGCCCTCGACGAAGAAACGCTGGAGAGAGAGGAAGACGACGAGAACCGGAATGAGGGCGACGACGGAGGCTGCCATGATCAGCCCGTATTCGGCCGAATATTGCGAGATGAACATGCGCAGGCCGATCTGGACGGTCTTCAGCTCGGTCTTGGTCAGGTAGATCATCGGCCCGAGAAAATCGTTCCAGGTGGTGACGAAGGTGAAGATCGTCAGCGTCGAGAGCGCGGGCTTGGACAGCGGCAGCATGATGCGCGCCCAGATCTGGTACTCGTTCATGCCGTCGATGCGGGCTGCCTCGCAGAGCTCGGTCGGGATCGACATGTAGAATTGTCGCATCAGGAAGACACCGAAGGCGGTGAAGGCCTGCAGGCAGATCAGCGCCAGATGGGTGTTGTTGAGGCCGAATTCGCGCATCAGCAGGAATTGCGGCACCATATAGACCTGCCAGGGCATGGCGATGGTGGCGATGTAGCCGAGGAACAAGGTGTTCTTGTAGGGGAAATTCAGCTTGGCGAAGGCGTAAGCCGCAAAGCTGGAAGTCAAAAGCTGCAGCAGCGTGACGATGATCGTCAGCTTCGACGTGTTGTAGATGAAGAGCGAAAGCGGGATTTTCGTCCAGATATCGACGTAGTTATGCCATTGCGGCTCGGACGGTATCCACTCGATCGGAAAAGCGAAGACGTCGCGGCTGAGCTTCAGCGATGCCGAAAGCATCMAGGCAAAGGGCATCAGCATGATGAGCGTGACGGCGATGACGATGGCGTAGATCGCGACCGATCTGACGGTTACCTTGCGTCCTGCAATCCTCATTCGCCGTCCTCCCTCTGGCGGCGGAACTGGAAGACGGTGACCGCGAGAACGAGGAAGAACAGAACCAGCGCAACCATGCTGGAATAGCCGAGATCCCAGGAAATGAAGGCCTCGTTGTAGATGTGGTAGACGAGGACGAGCGTCGAAGTGCCGGGCCCGCCCTGGGTGATCATGTAGATCTGGTCGAACACCTTGAAGGACTGGATCGTCAGCATGACGGTCACGAAGAAGGTCGTCGGCCCGAGCTGCGGCACGGTGACATGGATAAACTTCTGCCAGGAATTGGCGCCGTCGAGATCGGCAGCTTCATAGAGCTCCGAATTGATGCCCTGCAGGCCGGCCAGATAGATGACCATGTAATAGCCCATGTTCTTCCAGATGCCGAAGAGGATCACTGTCACCATCGCCCAGTGGCGATCGGCCGCCCATCCCGGCATGTTCTTGGGATCAAGGCCGAGCGTGTAGAGGATCATGTTCACCGGTCCCATCTCGGGATTGAAGATCATGTTCCAGACGACTGCGACGGCCACCAGCGAGGCGACATAGGGGAAGAACATCGCCGTGCGGAAGAAGTCGCGCCCCGCAATCTTCTGGTTGAGGAGAACGGCGAGGCCGAGCGCGCAGATAAGCGTCGCCGGCACGGAGGCGACCGTATAGATCACCGTGTTCCAGAACGCCGCGATAAAGGCCTTGTCCTCGAAAAGTCGCCAGAAATTATCCAGCCCGGCGAATGTGATCGCATTCGAGCCGTCCCAATGCATGAAGGCGAGCACGAAGGCGAACAGGATCGGGCCGAGCGTGAAGACGGCAAAGCCGATGAAATTCGGCGCGATGAAGGAATAGGCGACGAGCGCGTTGCGGATCCTGCGCTGGCGCTTCGACAGGACCGCGACCTTCCGGCCGGAGGTTGCCAGAGCGCCATCCGTCGTGATGACCGAATTCGATAGGGACACCGATGCCTCCTCTTCCTCCCGCAACGACATAGCACATATCCGGTATTGGTCAAACAAGTTCTGAACAGGTCATACGAATTTTATGGAAAGCGCAAAATACATATGATAGGTGAGCATGCAGACCAAACGCCCATCGATGCTTTTCCGGTACGGGGAGGGACATGTTCAGCGAGATTTCAGGGGAACTGCCGGATGTGCTGGGCGATTTCACGCCCGGGGCGGTCTGCTCCGATCGCGCCAGATGGAGCGCTGTGCCGCAAGCGGTACGGGAGCTGGTCATTCAGGAGGCCGAAGAGACGCTTGCGCGCGCCTGGCCGCTGATTGCGGCCTCGGATTACCGGGAGTTCACCGCAACGGGCAACCGCGCGCGCTTCGAGGAGCTGTATTTCACGCGGCGGCGGATGCTCAACAATCTGGTGCTCGGCGAACTCATCGAAGGCGGGGCGCGGTTCCTGCCGAAGATCGTCGATGGCATCTTCCTGATCGCGGAGGAGAGCGGCTGGCAGCTTCCGGCGCATAACGCCTATGAACGAAGCGGTGCGCGCCTGCCGCTTCCCGACAATTCGCAGCCTGTCGTCGATCTCTTCGCCGCCGAAACGGCCGCGCTGCTTGCCACCATCGTCGCATTGCTTCGCGACGAGCTCGACGGCATCAGCCCGGAGATTACGGCACGCGTAGAGCGCGAGATCGAGATCCGCATCCTCTCGCCCTATCTCGGCCGGCATTTCTGGTGGATGGGCCGCGGTGAGGAGCGGATGAACAACTGGACGGCATGGATAAGCCAGAACGTCCTGTTGACGGTCTTCTCCCTGAAAACAGATCAGCCCACGCGTCACGCCGTCGCCAAGAAGGCGCTCGGCAGTCTCGACGCCTTCCTGAAGGATTATGCCGAGGACGGGGCCTGCGAAGAGGGTGTGCTCTACTACCGCCACGCCGCACTCTGCCTGCATGGTGCGTTGACCATCCTGGATGCCGTGGCGCCAGGCCCGTTCTCCGGGGTCTGGCAGCAGCCGAAGATCCGCAACATGGCCGAATATATTGCCCATATGCATGTGGCCGGCCGCCACTATTTCAATTTCGCGGATTCCTCCGCTGTGGTCGAACCCTGTAGCGCGCGCGAATACCTGTTCGGACAGGCGGTCGGCTCTGAGATGCTGGCTGAGTTCGCGGCAGCCGACAGGGCCGCGTCCGACAATCCGCATCTGCCGGGGGAATGGAACCTCTGGTATCGCGTGCAGGAACTGCTGGCCGGCCCGACGCCTCCCGCTGCCGCCCCGCCGCATCCTGCATCCCGGCGCGATATCTTCTATCCCGGCATCGGCCTGTTCATCGCCCGCGACGAGCAGTTTTCACTTGCCGTCAAGGGCGGCAACAACGGCGAGGGCCACAATCACAACGATGTCGGAAGTGTCACGCTTTACAAGAACGGACGTCCGCTCCTGATCGACGTCGGCGTCGAGACCTATACCGCAAAGACCTTTTCGGCGCGGCGCTACGAGATATGGACGATGCAGTCGGCTTTCCACAACCTGCCGACATTCGCAGGCGTCATGCAGTCGGCCGGCGAAGTCTTTGGCGCCCGCGATGTCGAGGTCGCGTTTGACGAGGAGCAGGCTCGCATATCGCTCGATATATCAGGCGCCTATTCCCCCGAAGCGCAGTTGCACAGCTACCGCCGCGTCGTTTCCCTGCTGCGCGGCCGCCATGTCGAGATCGTCGACACCTATGACGGGAGCAAGCCGGCGGTCCTGTCGCTGATGACATGCCTGGCGCCGACCGTCAGCCCGGACAGGATCGATCTGGCCGACCTCGGCAGCATTTTCGTCGAGGGCGCCGGCGAGATCGAAATCGACGAAATCGGCGTGGACGACGCCCGGCTGAGATCGGCCTGGCCCGAACAGATCTACCGGCTGCGCGTGCCGTTTGCCGGCAGGCTCCTGAGATTGCGGATCGTCTAGAACAGGATGATTTGGGCCGGGTCGGCCTGAAATCTGAATCCTGTTCTAAATTAAAGAGTTAGAGCATGATGTCGTCCGAAAATCGCTCACACTTTTCGGCATCATGCTCTGGGGAGGGCGAGCATGGAATTGACGCTGAAGATCGTGGATGCCGATGGGGCAGTGTTGGCGAGTTCCATCGGTCGGGACGAGACGTTCTTGGTCTATCGCCAGAGTTATCGCGAAGGCGATCGCGTGGTTGTGGAGGTCTCCGAGCCCGGACATGTCTTCCTCGCCCTCGATGGCGCGATCCAACCCGGCCTGGTCTATATGAAGGAATGCGCCTATTCGCTCGCCGTGCCCTTCGGCGACAAACGCAAGCCCTATTCGCCGAATGCCTTCAGGGGCGATATCCATCGGCTCTCAGCGCGTAGCACGCGCTCTGACGAGATTGTCCATCGGCGCAATCTCGCCCTCAACCCCTGGGACGATCACGCCAATCGGGCTCTGTTTCCGCATGCGCGCGCCAATGTCGAGACCCGCGGCGAAGCGGTTTTTGCCGCGCGCAACGCGATCGACGGCGAAAAGGCCAACGATGATCACGGCTTCTGGCCCTATACGAGCTGGGGCATCAATCGCGATCCGCAAGCAGCACTGACGGTGGAATTCGGCAGGCCGGTCAGGATCGACGAGATCGTTTTCTATCTCCGGGCCGACTTTCCGCATGATTCCTGGTGGGAGCAGGCCAGCGTCWCCTTCTCGAACGGCAAGACCTCCTGTTTTCCGCTGGCAAAATCGGGTGCCGCGCAGGGCTTTGCCATAGAACCCTGCATCGTCGAATGGGTGGAACTGCACGGTCTGATCAAGGCCGAAGACGCCTCGCCCTATCCGGCACTGACACAGATCGAAATCTGGGGAACCGAGGTACAGGAAGCCGGCCTCAAGCCATCCGCCCTTCCTCTCGCGCTATGAGCCTGTAGGTAGCCTCGACCGCGCCGCACTCGGCGGGCCGTCATTCAGACGGTTCCAGGCGCGGCGGAGCTGCCGCGCCGAGCCGAAGCCGGCGCGCATCGCGACAGCCTCCATGTCCAGCCGTGAACCGGCGAGCATCTCGCGGGCAAGAGCCACGCGCATGCGGTTGACGAAATCCGTCACGCTCATGCCCGTCTGCTCGTTGAACAGCCGTGAAAGGTTGCGCGGGCTGGCGCCGCTGAGGCGGGCGAGCGACGCCACCGACCAGTCCTCAGACGGGTTGGCGGCCACGGCATCCTGTGCGCGGTGAATGACCGGGTGGATATGGTTGCGACCTTCGAGCCAGGGCGAAAGCTGCGGATCCGAGCCGCCGCGCCTGAGATAGACGACAAGATATCGCGCCACCGMAAGCGCACACGCGTGCCCCGCCGCTTCGGCAACGATATGCAGCATGAGGTCTATGCCGGCGGTGATGCCGGCACTCGTGAGGCGATCTCCATCCTCGACATAGAGCCGGTTGTCCCGGACACGCGCGGTGGGAGCGAGCCTGGCCAGATCCTCTATGCAGCCATGATGGGTGGTGCAATCGCGGCCATCGAGCATGCCTGCCTCGGCAGCGAGCAATGCGCCCGAGCAGATCGAGACCAGACGAACTCCCGGGCGAATGGTGTGCTTTAGCCATGCGACGATGGCAGCCTGGTCTGCGCGCTCCTGTTCGTTCCCCGGGCGGCTGTTTTTCATCGGGGCATCGGCGCTGCCGGCAATGATGACAAGTGCGGTATCGGGCAGGCGCTCCGGCAATGCGGCAACGCCTGTAACGGCAAGACCGATCGAGCTGCCGACCGTCACGGATGGACCGATATAGGTGACGGAAAAGCGCACCGTGCGCTGTTCGAGGTTCGCCTTGCGCAGCACTTCGATCGGGCCGGCGACGTCAAGCAGCAGCACGCGCGGCGGCACGACGACGAAGACTGGAATATCGAAGGGCTGCGCGGCGTCCGTCATGCGGCGAGTGACTTTCCACGCCCCGCCAGGGCCTGTTCGACGGTTGTTATCCGAGCGAAACGGTCCGACAGGACCAGCTCGGTCCGGTCCCGGATTTCCCTCGCGCTCCAGGTGCGTCCTGTGGCGTCGGTCATCGGGAAGGTCAGCGTCGCTTCGCCGACATAGTCGACTTGATAGCCGAGATCGGAGGCATGGCGGGTGGTAGTCTCGCAGCACTGTTCGGTGCGGATGCCGGAGACGAGGATACGACGGACGCCATTCTCGGTCAGCCACACGTCGAGACCGGAACCGACCAGGGCGCTATGGCGCCTCTTCCTGAATGTCGCCTTGGGGGCGATCCTGAGCGGGGCGAGTGTGGTGACGAACCCGGATGCTTCCGAAAACGGCCCGTTTTCATCGACATGGAAGATCTGGATGATGGGTATTCCATCGGCTTCCGCACCGTCGATCAGAGCCTGCTGACGATCGATATAGGCGGAGGCGAGGTTTTCATCCCAGTAATCGCGGTGTCGGAAGGACTCCTGAGCGTCGATAACGAGAAGGACTATATCATGGCCGGACATTTTTTGCTCCATCCAAGTTGATCATGAAGTCATACTCGGCGATTTGAAGACAGAGGAAAATGCGCGCGCCGGACAAATAACGGACAATTCGCGCCATGGATGCCAGGCGTCGGCGGATGAAATCGGGTCACGCTTCCGCCAGACCGTCCGCACATGCTAAGGAGGTCGGATGCGACTGCTTGTGGTGGAGGACAACAAGGATCTGGCGGCTTGGCTGGGCAAAGCCCTGCGACAGGCGCAGTATGCTATCGACATTGCTCACGACGGCGAGGACGCCGAGCATTTGCTCAAGGTGGCTGAGTATTCGGCTATGATCCTTGATCTTGCACTGCCCAAACTTGACGGATTGACGCTTTTGAAGCGATTGCGGCAGTCCGGGAGCAAGCTGCCGGTCATCATCTTGACCGCCAATGCCAGCCTGGACGGTCGTGTAGCGGGGCTCGACAGCGGTGCCGACGACTATCTCGCYAAGCCCTTCGAAATCGCCGAACTCGAAGCCAGGATCCGCGCGGTGGTCCGCCGCGGCCAGGACCGGGCATCGTCGGAAATCACCGTCGGCAACCTGCGTTTCTCCGGTGGAACGCGGCAGTTTTTCGTCGCAGGCGAGCCGCTGCAATTGACGCCGCGCGAATATGCCGTTCTCGAGCAGCTCGTCATGAAGCATGGCATCACGGTTTCGAAAGCCACGCTTTCTGAAAGCGTCTTCGGTTTCGACGACGAGGCGGATCCGAGCGCCATCGAAATCTACGTCCACAGGCTGCGAAAGAAACTCGAGAGCAGTTCGGTTCAAATTGCCACGTTGCGCGGGCTCGGCTATCTCCTCAGACATGTCCAGTAGTCTCGTCAAAAAGGTGGGCGCGGCGATCGCGCGGCTCAGCCACAGTTTGAGGGTACAATTGCTCTGCTGGGTGCTGCTGACCCTGTTCGGCGCGATCGGCTTCAATCTTTACGACAGCTTCTGGACGGCGGATGCGACGGCAAAGCTGGTGACGGATCGAACACTTCTGGCCTCGGCCCGCGTCATTGCCGAGGCCGTCCGCGTCGACGAGGGCGGCAATGTTCAGGTGGACGTGCCGCCTTCCGCGCTGGAGATGTTTGATACAGGCTTCGGCGACCGGGTATTTTACCAGGTGATCACCGCGTGGGGCAGTCTGGTCAGCGGCTTTCCCGACTTGCCGTTGTCGGCCGTCCAGCGGGCAGGGGAGGATCGCGCGTTCCATGGTGCCGATGTGCGGGTCATGATGCTCGACCATCCTGTCGTCGGCCTTCCCGATGACGGTGCGATCTCCGTCACCGTCGCCGTTACGCATAACAGCCAGTATGCGATGCGAAGGCAGTTGTGGCTCTCAGACTTTTCGAAGCAGTTCGTGCTCGTCTTCGTCGCCAGCCTGGTGACCATCCTTGGGCTCCAACGGGGCCTGGCGCCTGCGCTGAGACTCCGGGACGCTCTGCGCCTGCGCGGGCGCAACCGTCTCGATCCGCTGCCGCCAGAGATGGTGCAGAGCGAGCTSCAGCCGCTCGTTCACGCCCTGAACGACCACATGGAGCGCGTCCAGAACCAGATGGCCGCGCAGCGACGGTTCGTATCCAATGCTGCGCATCAACTCAGAACGCCGCTCGCGCTGATTTCGACGCAGGCGAGCGTGGCGGCCCGCGAAGCCGATGCGGCCCGTCGCGACGAGGCGCTTGTCGCCCTTCGCACCAGCACGAAGCAGATTTCGCGTCTTGCCAGCCAGCTTCTTACCTTGTCGCGGGCCGAGCCCGGAAGCCGGCGCCCGCGCAACGATGCGGCCGACCTTACGAAGGCCGCCCGCGAGATCCTGGAAGCGCTTGCCGAAGAGGCGCTTAAGCGCAACATCGACGTCGGCTTGGAAGCCGTCCGCCCGGTCATTGTCGACGGCGACGCGACGATGTTGCGCGAGATGTTGGTCAACCTCATAGACAACGCGATCCGCTATACCCGCCCGAATGGACGGGTGACCGTCGCCGTCGGGCAGGCAGACGGCAACGCCATCGTGACCGTCGAGGACAACGGGCCGGGTATTCCGAGCGGCGAGCGCGAACAGGTTTTCGAACGCTTCTACCGGATCATGGGGACTGAAAGCGAGGGGAGCGGCCTGGGACTTGCGATCGTTCGCGAGGTTGTCGAAGGCGCCGGAGGTTCAGTCTTGCTGGGTGATGCGGAAGGCGGCGGCCTCATCGTGACTGTGCGGCTGCCGCTCGCTTAAACTTGAGGCGCATCAAATGAAGAAAGCCGGGCATGGCGCCCGGCCTTCTGTTCGATCTGCCTTACAGCTGCATAATTTTATCCTGAAATCGATTCCGATTTAAGGAATTATGCAGTAGGAGGAGGTCGATTGGATCACTGGGTATCGAGGTGTTGCTGCGGACGCCATTTCGCCAGGCGGTTCTCGATCAATGTCATGATGTATTCGGCAAAAAGCGTGACGACCATGACGAGGAGGATTGCCGCGAACATGCCGGCCGCATCGAACGTACCCTTGGCGATCGAGATGAGCTGACCAATCCCGAACCGGGCGCCGACGAATTCGCCGACGATTGCGCCGATGATCGCGAAACCGAAGGACACGTGCAGACTGGCGAAGATCCAGCTCATCGCCGACGGGATGACCACGGTGCGGGTGACCTGCCAGTCCGAGGCGCCGAGGATGCGGGCGTTGGCGATCATATTACGGTCGGCCTCACGCACGCCCTGGAAGGCGTTTGCAAACACCACGAAGAACACCATGATGAAGGCAAGAGCGACCTTGGAGGGCAGGCCAAGACCCATGATCATGATGAAGATGGGGGCGAGAACGACACGCGGTATCGAATTGATCGCCTTGATATAGACGGAGAAAATGTCCGACAGGAAGCGGTTGCGGCCAAGACCGATGCCGACGAAGACGCCGGTGATCGAACCCGCAAAGAAGCCGATCAAGGCCTCCTCCATCGTCACCCATAGGTTATACCAGAGGGAACCTTCGGTGGTGCCTTCTGTTGCCCATTCGTAGAGGCGCTGAACGACGCCGCTTGGGCTCGAATAGAAGAACGGATCGATCCACTGCATGTTGGAGGAGAGCTCCCACATGCCGATCACGAAGACCAGGATGGCGATCTGCCAGAAGCGCACCAGCGTCTTGCGCCGGCGCATCGCCTTCAGCGCCGACGCCTCGATTTCCGTGTCTGACGTGCCTGGCCGAAACATGGTGGCCGAACCGGCCTCAAGAGTGGTGTGTGCCATGATATCCTCCCTCAGGCCGCTTCGCTCGCGCGACGGTAGCTGGTCTCGACCTCTTCGCGGAGGTCCTCCCAGATCGTCTTGCAGTAGTCGATGAAGTTCTGCTCGTAGCGGATTTCCGACACGACGCGCGGGCGGGGGAGATCGATCGTGTAGACCGATTTGACCGTCGCGGGGCCGGCGGTCAAGACATAGACCTTGTCGGCGAGCGCGACAGCCTCTTCGAGGTCGTGGGTCACGAACACAACCGAGGCCTTGCGCTCCGCCMACAACTTCAACAGCTCTTCGTGCATGACGGTGCGGGTCTGCACGTCGAGAGCCGAAAACGGCTCGTCCATCAGCAGGATTTCCGGCTCGTTGATGAAGGTCTGCGCTAGCGAAACACGCTTGCGCATGCCGCCAGAAAGCTGGTGGGGATAATGATGGAGAAACTTCGAAAGGCCGACACGGGCGAGCCAGTCGCGTGCGCTCTTTTCTGCCTCGGCGCGCGACTTGCCTCGAAACAGCGGACCGGCCATGACGTTGTCGATGACGTTCTTCCAGGGAAAGAGCGCGTCGGTCTGGAATGCGAAGCCGACACGCGGGTCAATGCCGGTGATCGGGCCGCCCATCAGCCGGACTTCACCGGCGCTGGGGCGTGCGAGACCCGTCACAAGATTGAGCGTCGTCGATTTACCGCATCCGGTGGGGCCGACAACGGCGACGAACTCTCCGCGGGCGACCGTCATGTTGAAATCACGCAGGGCCGTAAGGGACTTGCCGGTCGGCGAGACGAAGCGGCGGCTGACATTGATCAGCTCGATCGCAGGAATCTGGTTCTTGTCATGTTGCATGATGATACCTGAGGCGTGCTTTGGGCGCGTGCACGCAATGCCCATGGATCGATGGGAGGTCGCTTCCGGTTGGGACCGGAAGCGACGCGACGCCTTACTTGACGTTCTTGACGAATTCCGTCGTGTAGGTCTTGGAAAGGTCGATCTGTTTGCCCTTGACGTTCTTGGAGAACTCCGAGAGCACGGCAAGCACGGTCTTCGGACCGTCTTCCGGGACCCAGGACGCTTCCATGTAGAGCGAGGCGGCCGGATAGGTGCCGCCGAGCGCCTGACGGGTCGACTCGACCGTGCGCATGTCGACAAGCACGCTCGCCTCGCCGGTCTTGATCATGCGCGAGATCGTCGGCTCGGTGGTCATGCCGGCCTGGATTTGATCCTGTTGCATGGCAGCGATGAAGGTGCCGCCGGCGCCGACTGGAACCGTGACGACATCACCGGGCTTCAGGCCGGCCTTCGACGCCATGAAGAGGGTCAGGAAGTTGGTGGACGAGCCGAGACCGGTGACGCCGAGGCTCTTTCCCTTGAAGTCGGCCGGCGATTTGATGTCAGGATACTTGCTCGAGACCATCTCGACCTCGCCCGGCGCCTGGCTGAACTGGACGATGGATTCGACGAATTTGCCTTTGGCCTGCAGATCCACACAATGGTCGTAGAAGCCGACGACACCCTGGACGGCGCCCGCCAGAAGCTGGTTTTCGGCGTCGACGCCGGCAGCTTCATTCAGCAGTTCGACGTCGAGACCCTCATCCTTGAAGTATCCGAGCGATTCAGCAAGCTTGGCGGGCAGATAGATCTGCTTCTCATAACCGCCGACCATGATGGTGATCTTATCGGCCGCATGTGCGGCGCTGGTAGCGAAAGATGCTGCGGCGAGAAGCGTCGAAAAAGCGACGGTATGAAAAAGGCTGCGTGAAGAACGCATGGAAATCTCCTCCTGTGGTTTGCTAGCATCGTCGTCTCGCCACCTTGACCGTGTCTCCTCCACGATGCTGCCCCTTCTTATGACGTCGAAGCTTTCAACTAGCTTTCAGTCGCGGACGGGCAGGCAGCCCGTCCAATCCCGTCCATGCATCAATGACAGCGCCCGCATTTCCTAAGCCGGATACGCCGTCCTTTCCACAGACATGTATCGCAGACATATCCTTGTCCGAGCGCATCGGCAGCGTTCAGCCCTCRTGCTAACCGCTTCAACGTGAAAATTTTGAGACGACTTGTCAGCGGCCGTCATCGTCATCTGATGATCGGCTAGAAGGTGTGAGCTCTTGCGATCAGATGTCAGTTCGTGAAGCTTCGCAGATCCCTCAGCAGATTGCGGTACCTCGCCTGGCTGCCGACCAGATGGTCGCGCATAGCGTTGCGGGCAGCTTGATCGTCCCTGTCCGAGATGGCGACGACGATTGCCTCGTGCTCCCTGTGGATCAGCTTTCGATAGGCGGTCTGTTCGGCCGTCCTCGTTTCCGGGACGAGCCTCGACTGCGGGATGATCGCCGAACCCTGGGACTCCAGGAACTGCCTGAACAGCGGATTGTTCGTGGCTTCCGCGATTGCGGCATGGAGCTCGAGATCCGCATCGCGAATGGATTGATCACTCTCGATGCACTGGAGGATTTTCCGATGACATTCGAATATCGCTTCCTCCTGTGCCGGCGAGCGGCGCAGGGCCGCAAGGCCCGCCGCCTCGATTTCGACAGGTGTTCTGATCTCGAGTACCTCAAGATCGGAGGCGACGCGGGCCTTGTCGACTTTCCGCGCGGAGAGCGTCGGATCGGCACCGAGTACGAAAATCCCTGCTCCCTGGCGCACCTCGACAAGACCGTCGGAGCGAAGTGCTGCCACGGCCTCGCGCACGACGGTGCGGCTGACACCATGTGTTTCGGTCAACTCGTGCTCACTCGGAAGCTTGTCGCCGGCGGAATATTGGCCGCTCAATATGGCTTGCCGGAGGCTTTCGCCGACCTGTGTGACCAGCGACCCGGAGCCTTTGCTGCGATCCTTCATCTGCATAGCCACGCCTGACCCCCGCCTCGGCTCTGATCCGCATGCCGTTCAAACGCGCGGCACTCGAAATTTACGATTCATCACACATGTATGACAAATGTGGCGGTCTTTCAATGGACGAGCGGCGCCTGCGCTTTGTTCCTTGACAGTTTTTGCGGTCCGACGAAAATCCGGCACTGCGCTTTCTCTCAAACTCGCGATCCGGCGTTAGCTTACCGCAATGCCGCGACTTTACTTCACGATGTACATGCGACTGGATATAATCAAAATTAATCGCTATGATTAGAAATGATTGACGAGGAGTTTGAGATGGAGACCAAGGTTCTGACTGCTCATGTTCCGCTGCCGCTTGCGCAAAAGGTTGATCAACTCGCGTCGCGGCTCGAACGCTCGCGTGGTTGGATCGTCAAGCAGGCTCTCACGGCATGGATCGACCAGGAGGAGGAGCGCCGGCGTTTGACGCTCGAGGCGTTGGCCGACGTCGATGACGGTAACCTTGTCGAGCACCAGTCTGTTCAAGCCTGGGCCGATAGTCTTGATAGCGACGAGCCGATTTCTTTGCCTCGGTGATGGGGATCAAGTGGACGAGCAAAGCGGCCTCGGACGTCGCCCGCTTGTACGACTTTCTCACTCCGGTCGACAGGCAATCGGCGGTCCGAACAGTGCGGGCACTGACGGCAGCGCCTGCACGGCTGCTTGAGCAGCCGCGCCTCGGCGAGCGGCTCGAGGAGTTCGATCCTCGAGAGGTCCGCCGTATTCTCGTCGGTCGTTACGAGCTGCGCTATGAAATCCAGCAGTCGATGATCTATGTATTGCGCCTTTGGCATACGCGTGAGGACAGGTAGAAGCACTCACAGCCGCCTGGTCGACTCTCCGCGCACGAACCTTGGCGTCAGGATAAAATCCTGCGGCGGTGCTGCGGCGCCCTCCGGGCTTGCTATTCTTGCCAGCAGACGCTGTGCCGCAAGCTCGCCGAGCTTCTGCGCATCCTGCACCACCATGGTGATGCGAGGCGTGATGACATTGCTCCAGGGCACGTCGTCGACCATCGCCAGCGACACGTCGTCAGGGCAGCGGAAACCCATCTCCTGCATCACCTGCAGTGCTGCGAGGCCCGTCATGTTATTGGCGCCGATGATTGCGGTCGGCCGGTCGCGACGGGTCAAGAGGCGCATCGCCTGTGCATGGCCGCCGGTCCTGGTGTAGCCGCCTTCGACCACCAGCGAAGGGTCGATGTCCACACCGGCGCCGGCCATCGTGTTCATGAAGCCCTTCAGACGCTCGTCGGCGGTGTGCAGGCCGCTCGGCCCGGAGATGAAGCCGATCCGCCTGTGGCCGAGCTGCAGCAGATGTTCCGTCAGGATAGTGGTGGTCAGCGGGTTGTCGGAACCGACAAAATCACGCGCCGCGCCTTCCACCTTCTGGTCGAACATCACGATCGGGGTTTTGAAGTCGCGCAGGAACGTGGCGTACTCCTCGCCGCGCCCGTTTGCCGCCAGCGCAATGCCGGCGATCTTCTGCGCCTCCAGCCGCTCCAGCAGCGCCCGTTCGAGATCGGCCCTGCCGGAGGAGTCGGCGATCAGGACGAAATAGCCGTGATCGAGAGCTTGGTGCTCGATCTCTCGACGGATGTCGCCGAAGAACATGTTGCCGAGATTGGCCGAAACGAAACCGATCAGCGAGCTGCGTCCGCGCGCCAGCGTCTGGGCCACCGGATCGATGCGGTAACCGGTCGATTTTATTGCCTGCTGGATGCGGTCAAGCGTCTCGGCGCCGACCCGCTTCGGGCTGTTGAGCGCGAGCGAGACGGTCGAGATTGAAACCCCCGCAAGGCGCGCGACATCTCGTATGGTGGTCATGACTATCGAACCGGTTCTAATGTCTTGTTATGTCCGATTTTATTGGTCGGCGCAACATTCATGCTTCAAATCACCTGTAATGCAGGGCTTGCCTTTCTGATTTTGGGATCGCGAAATTCGGCTTGACAGACATCGGATCAGGCGAGATGATCATTTACCGAACCGGTTCGATATGATGTTGAGCCGGAAAACAGGGAGGAGAAACCTGTGACGAGTTCGGAACGCCAGCCGGAAAATCCGGCATCGGGAGGGGCGGAGAAACACGCCTGGTTCAGCCGGGATCGCCTGGGCATGTTCATTCATTGGGGCCTCTATGCCTTAGGAGCCCGGCACGAATGGTTGAAGAACCGAGAAGAGCTGACTGACGACCACTACCAGCGCTATTTCGACAATTTCGATCCCGATCTCTATGACCCTAAGGAATGGGCCCGCCGGGCGCGTCTTGCCGGCATGAAATATGTCGTGGTGACGACCAAGCATCATGAGGGCTTCTGCCTCTGGGATAGCAAGGTGACGGATTACAAGGCGACGAACACGCCCTGTGGCAAAGATCTGCTGACGCCGCTGGTCGAAGCCTTCCGCGCTGAGGGCCTGAAGATCGGCTTCTACTATTCGCTGCTTGACTGGCACCATCCCGATTTCCCGATCGACGTTCACCACCCGCTGCGCAACCATCCCGATGCCAAAGCGCTGAATGCCGGCCGTAACATCGCCAACTACGCTGCCTATATGCGCGAACAGGTGCGCGAGCTTCTGACCGGCTTCGGCCGCATCGACATCATCTGGTTCGATTTCAGCTACCCCGGGCGCGACTATCGCGGCCTGCCCGGCAAGGGGCGTGCCGACTGGGAGAGCGAGCGCCTGGTCGATCTGGTGCGCGAGCTGCAGCCTGAAATCATCGTCAACAACCGCCTCGATCTGCCGCCCGGCAACCTGCCCGACGTAACCACGCCGGAGCAATATACGCCGCGCGTGGCCCCCGCCATCGCCAGCCAGGGGGTGCTCTGGGAGACCTGCCACACCTTCAGCGGCTCATGGGGTTATCACCGCGACGAAGATACCTGGAAAAGCCCGGAACAGATCATCCAGCTGCTCATCGATTCCGTCGCGCTCGGCGGCAACCTGCTGATGAATGTCGGCCCGACCGGCCGGGGCACGCTCGATGCGCGCGCCATCAGTGCGCTCGAGGTCTATCAGAACTGGATGGCCGTCAACGGGCGTTCCATCTATAGGGCCGGGCCGTCCCGCTATCCGGTACCGGCCGGCTGCCGTTATACACAGCGCGGCAACCGCCTTTATCTGCATGTTTACAACTGGCCTTACCGCCACATCCACATCGAAGGTCTCGCCGACAGGATCGCCTATGCGCAATTCCTGCACGACGCCAGCGAGGTGCGCTGGCTGAGCCACGCCACAGATGTGGATTCCAATATCGGCGTGACGGTGCCGGAAGGCATGATCACGCTCGAACTGCCGGTCCGGCGCCCGGACGTTACCGTGCCGGTGATCGAGATTGTCCTGAAGGCGTGAGCTCGATCGCACTCGCGTGTCCTTTGCGTTCATGGAGGGAGGAGAAACCCATGAAGGTTCTGAAGAAAACGCTTTTGCTTGCCGCTATCGGCAGCAGTCTTTTTGCCACAGCCGCATCGGCCGAGCAGGTCAACCTGACCTGGCAGATGTGGACCGGCTCCGAAACCGACACCAAGAGCTGGCAGCACCTGGCAGAGATGGTGACCGCCAAGTATCCCGATATCAAGGTGACGCTGACGACGACCGGCTGGGTCGACTACTGGACGCGGCTGCCGGTACTGGCAGCATCGGGCCAGCTTGCCGACATCGTTTCCATGCAGTCGCTGCGCATGCCGAACTTCTATTCGCTGCTCGAGCCTCTGAATGACCGGATCGAGGCCGACAAGTTCGACGTCGGCGCCTTCACTCCTTCGATCATCGGCGGCATGTCGGTCGACAAGCAGCTTTACGGCCTGCCCTACGATGTCGGTCCATGGGTCATCTATTATAACCAGGACGCGCTCGAAGCGGCTGGCGTTCCGCTGCCGAAGCCGGGCTGGACGCTTGCCGAGTTCACTGATGCCGCCAAGAAGCTGACGAAGGACGGCAAGTATGGCTTCGGCATCACCCCGACGAACTATTCGGTCCTGGCCGCGGCCTGGGGCGATAGATACGTCAACGACGCCGGCGAGCTTGACTTGACCAGTGCGAGCGCAGTTGCCGCCGCCGACAGGCTGATCGGCTTTGCCGCCAAGGACAAGATCGCGCCGCTGGYCCCCTCGGGTGGCGCGGATCCCGGTGATGTCGTCCAGGGCCGGTTCAATTCGGGCAATGTCGCCATGTATATCGACGGCCCCTGGTCGATCATCGGCATGAAGGACCAGGCGAAATTCAAGATCGGCCTCACCACCCTGCCGCGCGATGAGGGCGAACTTTCGGCCGTCACCGCAGGCTCCGGTTTCGGGATTTCCACGACGAGCAAGAACAAGGACGCGGCCTGGAAGGCGATCCAGGTGCTGACCAGCTCGGAAGCCTTGTCCTATCTCGCCGAGCAGGGCCGTGCCTTGCCGGCACGCACGGCGTCGCAATCGGCCTGGTACAAGGTGGCGGCCAAGGACATCACCAATGGCGGCGAGGCCATCGACTATTCTCTGGCGCACTCCGTGCCCTACGTGATCACCAACAACTGGGCAGCGGTGGAAAACCTCTTCAACCAGTATTTCCCGCCGGCTTTTGCCGGCAGCGCCGATGTCAAGCAGACGATGGAGTCCATCCAGAGCCTTGCGCAGCAATAAAGCCAGCGCGTCCGACAGGACGCGCCGTCGCTTTGAAATCTGCGCATGATCCTTTCGGAAAATCGATTCCGATTTTCGGGTCATGCGCCAGCTCTCGCTGCGGCAGGACCTGCCGCGCATGGAGGAAGACATGTCGCAAAGCGCTGTTGCCGAAGTTCCCTTGCAGCCCGGTCAGCCACGGCGCTTCCTGAAACCGGAAACGCAGACAGCCATGCTGTTCCTGCTGCCGAGCTTCCTCGGCTTCATGGTCTTCATGGCCCTGCCTATCCTGGCGTCGCTGGCGCTCAGCTTTACCAACTGGCAGCTGATCTCGACGCCATCCTTCGTCGGCTTCCAGAATTATATCAGGCTCTTCACTGTCGATCCGGCCTTCTACACCGTACTCCGCAACACGCTGTTCTTCGCCGTCGAGTATCTGGCGCTGAATATTATCGTCTCGCTGACGCTCGCGGTCTGGATATCGAGCCTGAAGCGCGGCAAGGCGATCTTCCGGGTGATCTTCTTCCTGCCGACCTTCACGCCGACCATAGCCGCGTCGGTGGTCTGGCTGCTGATCTTCACGCCGGACGGGTTGGTCGACACCATCATCCGCGCGCTCGGGCTTGGCCTGCCGAATTTCCTGCTGAGCTCTACCTGGGCCATGCAGGCGGTCGTGCTCGTCACCCTGTGGGCGAATGTCGGTTATAACGTCGTGATGTTCAACGCCGCTCTCGACCTGGTGCCGAAGCACTATCTCGAGGCGGCGACGATCGACGGCGCCAATGCCTGGCAGCGCTTCTGGCGCATCCGCCTGCCGCTCATCTCGCCGACCATCTTCTTTGGCACCGTGATGACGGCGATCACCTCGCTGCAGGTCTTCGACGAGATATTCGCGATGACGCGCGGCGGCCCGGGCTCGGCGACGGCCACGCTCGGTTTCGCCATCTATCAGAAGGGCTTCACCAACTTCCAGATGGGCTATGCCTCGGCTCTCGCCTGGGTGATGTTCGTCATGATCATGGCGCTCACCATCCTGCAATTCCACATGCAGCGCAAATGGGTGCATTATGACGATTGATCCGACCTCACGGCATCCGCATTCCGTGTCTCAACATCGTCACCGCATGTTGCGGCGCGTCGGCACCTTCGTCAGCTACACGGCGCTTTCGCTGATCGCGCTGCTTTTCCTCTTCCCCTTCTTCTGGATGGTGTCGAACGCGGTGCGCTCCAATGCCGAGGTGATGGCCGTGCCGGTCCGTATCTTCCCTGAGGAGTATCATTGGGGAACATTCGTCGAAGCCCTGGTTTCCCTGCCGTTCGGAACCTTCCTGTTGAATTCCTTCGTGGTCGCCTGCGGCGTGACGGCGATCGTGATTGCGGTATCCTGCCTTTCCGCCTACGCCTTCGCCCGGCTGAAATTTCCCGGCCGGGAGGGGCTGCTGCTTACCTATCTCAGCACGCTGATGATCCCGCAGGTGATGCTGGTCATTCCTCTCTTCCTCATCGTCAGCAAGTTCGGTTGGATCAATACCTATCACGGCATGATTCTGCCGGTCGCCTTCAGCTCCTTCGGCACCTTTCTGCTGCGGCAGTTCATCCTCGGCATCCCCAAGGATCTCGACGAGGCGGCGATGATGGACGGGGCTTCGCGCCTGCGCATCCTGGTCACGGTCATCGTTCCGCTTGCCATGCCGGCCATCGGCCTCTTGTCGCTGTTCACCTTCATTGCACAGTGGAAGAGCTTCCTCTGGCCGCTGATCGCCACCAGTGGCGTCGAAAAAGCCACGCTGCCGCTCGGCCTCACCCTGTTCCAGACACAGCAGGGCACCGCATGGAACTACATCATGGCCGGTGCGACGATCTCCATGCTGCCGGGTGTCGTCCTGGCCATCGTGCTGCAGAGGGTGATCTACAAGGGTATCACCGTCAGCTCCGGCTTCGGTGGACGTTAATCTTCATAAGAACAAAGATTTGAGCGCATTGCATCAAGTTTGGTGTGATGCGTTTCAAGTCCGGTCGATCGCCACCGACGAAGGCGCCCCTGCCGCCGCAAGATCATATCCTCGCGCTTAACTTTTGCTTACGGAAGAAAAGTAAAATTTAACCAAAATTTGAAATAACGCATTCATATCCGAATTGTGCAGGGGAATTCATGAAAACCGCCACGCTTGCATCCATCGCCTTGGCGATATCGATCTCTGCTGCCCATGCCGAGACGATCGGGGTTTCGATGTCCGGTCTCGACAAATTCAGAACGGCGCTTCTGAACGGCGTCGTCTCGCATGGGCAGACGATATCCGGCCTCAAGCTCGTCACCGAAAATGCCAATGGCGACAAGGAGCTCCAGAAGCAGCAGGTGCAGAAGCTCATTGCCGACAAGGTCGACGCGATCATTCTTGCCGTCTCCGATGGCGACCTCGGGCCGCAAATGACCAAGATGGCGGCAGATGCCGGCATTCCGCTGGTGTACATCAACAACGTTCCTTCCAACCTGCTGGACCTGCCGGACAATCAGGTGGTGGTCGCCTCCAACGAGAAGGAATCCGGAACGCTGGAGACCAAGCAGGTCTGCGCGCTCCTTAAAGGCAAAGGCCGCGTCGTCGTGCTGATGGGCGAACCCTTCCACGCCGCCGCCCGTGCCCGCACCCAGGATATATCAGACGTCATCGCCACCCCGGATTGCAAGGGCCTTCAGATCGTCGAGCGGCAGGCGGCCTATTGGTCGAGCGATTATGCCGACCAGCAGATGCAGGAATGGCTGTCGGCCGGCGTCAAGTTCGATGCAGTCATCGCCAATAATGACGAGATGGCGCTCGGCGCGATCCGGGCCATGAAGAAGGCCGGCATGCCGATGAAGGACGTCGTCGTCGCCGGCGTCGACGCGACCGACGACGCGCTCGCCGCGATGGTAGCCGGCGATCTCGACGTGACCATTCTCCAGAGCGCCGTCGGACAGGGTGCTGCCGCTGTCGACGCCGCCATGAAGTTGATCCGCAAAGAGAAGGTGCCGCGCGAAAATAACGTTCCCTTCGAACTCGTCACACCTGAGAACATTGCCACCTATCTGCCGAAGAGCCAGTGAGCATAAGAGGACTATGATGTTGCATTTCTGGAATAAATTCGGCATTCGCGCGCAGATCACCTCTGGCTTCGTGCCGCTGATCCTGTTGATGAGCCTGCTCACGGTCAGCGCGATCTCCGGCATGAACGGGCTCGCCTCGATCTTTGCGTCTTATCGCGCCACGGCCGGCCAAAGTCTCGCCATCTCGGACTACAGCGACCAACTCAACGAGATCCAGATGTCGGCGGAAGCCTTCCGCTCGACGCCGACTCAGGCTGTGGTCGACAGCTTTCGCGCCGGCGTGAAGGCCTTCGAGGCGGACGACCCGCGTTTTGCCGGCAACAAGGACCTGCAGTCCGGCCTTGCGGCGATCCGTCAGGAGATCACCGCCTATGGCAAGGCTTTCGAACAGATCGTTTCCCTTCAGGCCCGGCGCGACATGCTGATCTCCAAGGTCACCGAATTCGGCCCCTGGACCAGCATCGCGCTCAACGACGTCGTGCGCAGCGCCTGGCGCCAGAACGACGTGGCCCTGCTGCAGATGACGGCGGCGACTTTGGAGGCCCTGAACCGCAGCCTCTACTTCTCCGAACGCTTCGTGCATTCCAACGATTTTGCCGCCTATGACACGGCGCAGGCAGCACTCGCCGAAGCGGTGGCGCTCAACGACGCCGCCGCCAAGGCAGCAAAGAACGAGCTGCAGAAGAAGCGCCTGATGGGCGCCGGCCAGCTGATGCAGAATTACACCGCCCGTCTCGGCGACATGAAGGAGGTGCTGCAGGCTTCCGGCAATATCCGCCAGACGCAGCTGAATGTGCTGGCGCCGAAGATATCAGGCGAGTTCAGGGATCTGCAGGCGGCGGTGACCGGCGCGCAGAAGAACCTCGACGGTTCGGTCGACGCAACGGTTGCCTCCGCGACCAGCGCGACGCTGCTCATCAGCGGTCTCTTGATCGTCATCGGCCTCGTGCTTTCCTATTTCGTCGGCCGGCTGATTTCCTCGGCGGTGCGCAACATGGCCCAGTCCATGGAGCAGCTTGCCCGTGGCGAGGAAAGAATCGTGATAACGGGCGTCGAGCACCGCCACGAACTGGGGGCCATGGCGCGTTCGCTGAAGGTTTTCCAGGAAACGGGGCGCGCCAAGCTGATCGCGGAAGCCAATGCCGAACGCGCCCGTCTGGCGGCCGAAGAAGAGCGGCTGCGCCAGGAGGCCGAGCGGCTCAGCGACGCGCAGGTGATGGAACATGCCTTCCGCCAGATTTCGGTGGGGCTGGACGCGCTGTCGAAGGGCGATCTCACCGTCCGCGTCGGCGAAGTCGACCATCGCTATGTCAGGATCCGGGATCATTTCAACAATTCGGTCGCGAGCCTCGAAGAGGCGGTCGACTCCGTCATTCGCGCGGTCGCCACCATCCGGTCCGGCCTTGCGGAAATCTCCACCGCGTCCAACGATCTCGCTCGCCGCACCGAGCAGCAGGCCGCCTCGCTTGAAGAAACCGTCGCGGCGCTGGGTGAGGTGACCCGCGGCGTCAATGGAACGGCTGAGGGCGCAAGCCGCGCCCAGGGCGTCGTGGCAACCGCMCGCACCAATGCYGAAAAGGGCGGCGAGATCGTTGCCCGCGCCATCGATGCGATGACGGAAATTCAAAATTCGTCGTCCAAGATCGGCAACATCATCAGCGTCATCGATGAGATCGCCTTCCAGACCAACCTGCTGGCGCTGAATGCCGGCGTGGAAGCGGCGCGCGCCGGCGAAGCAGGCAAGGGCTTTGCGGTCGTCGCCCAGGAAGTCCGCGAGCTCGCCCAGCGCTCCGCCAACGCGGCAAGGGAGATCAAGCAACTGATCTCCACCTCCTCGGCGCAGGTCAAGACCGGCGTCCAACTGGTGGGCGAATCCGGCCTCTCGCTCGAACAGATCGTCGAGCAGGTGACCGCCATGAATGCGACCGTGGCCGAGATCGCCGTTGCTGCCCGCGAGCAGGCGACGAGCCTGCGCGAGGTCTCGGCCGCCGGCGACCAGATGGATAAGGTGACGCAGCAGAACGCCGCGATGGTCGAAGAGACCACGGCCGCCGCCCAGAGCCTGACGCATGAAACCGAAAGCCTTGCAGAGCTGCTGCGGCGCTTCAGGACGAGCAGCGGCCGGGCATCGGAGCATCGGCACTACGCGTTGGCATCCTGACATTCTGTCGATCGAGCAAACGCCGCCGCCCGAAAGGGCGGCGGCGAGCGCATGTCTGGTGTGGCGTCAATGGCTCCCGGATGCCGGACTGTGCGGTGCGCCGGCAATGCTCTTGCGAACGTGACGAACTGCCGTCCAGACGGCGAAGAGCACGAGCGGGATGGCGCCGAGAACGGCGAGCTTCGCCATGTGCGGGTCGACGCCCAGTTCGGAAATGCTTTCCAGGCAGATCTTCGCCAGCCCGACGGTGTAGTAGGTGATGGCGATGACGGAGAAGCCTTCGACCGCCTGCTGGATATGCACCTGGATGCGCGCCCTCTCTTCCATCGAGGTCAGTAGCGACGCGTTCTGATCTTCGAGCTGAACCTGCACGGTCGTCCTGAGAAGGTCTCCGGCCAGGCTCACACGTTCGGCCAGTTCGTCGAGGCGGCGTTCGGCGGCTTCGACCGAGCGGACGGCTGGTTGAAACCGCCGGTCGATGAAGGTGCCGATCCTCTGGCGCTGCTCGACGCGCACCTCGCGAAGCTCCGATGTTCTGCTTGCGACGATCTCGGCATAGGCTTTCGTCGCGCCGAAGCGGTGGCGAGCGAGAGCTGAGAAGTTGAGCACATCCGACGAGAGCTTGGTGACCTCGGAAAGCAGGGCTTTGTCGACCTTGACCGCACTCTGCATATGCGCGATCAGCAGGTCGAGGCGCCGGTCGAAGACAGAAAGCTTCGACACCGTCTCGCGCGCCATCGGCAACGCCAGCAACGCCATCATTCGGTATGTCTCGATTTCCAGGAAACGCCTGACCATGCGGCCGGTGCGATAGGCATTGAGGTTGCGGTTGAAGAACAGGAATTCGACGAAACCGCTGTCGGTCAGGCGGAAGTTCGAATGCACTTCCGCATCGCCGCCGCCGACCTGAGAGGCGACATAGTCGAGCTTTGGTTTTTCTGGACGCTGCCCGTCCTTCTCGTCGCGCACCAGCACCCGGACAGCCGCGATGACCTTCCCGTCGATCTGGCGGCAGCAGGCCTGAAAGGCTTCAGGCGGATTGCTGCCGGGTTCGGCCGACGCCGGCACGACGAAGGTCAGGGTGAGGAACTCGGTATGCGCCTCCCACTTCAGCCGGCCGTCACCGATGCGGCCGATGCCGTGGTTGCCCTCGCGGGTCGTGGAGACGTCCTCCAGTCCCGGCAGGGAATTCGGTATCTGAGGAGCGGCATTCTCACCGACGATGGCGACGTGCCACACATCCGTGTCGCCATCGAAGTAAAGCGACGGCCGCGCGTGGAGCTCGTTGTGAAGTTCCCTTCGCAGCGGATGCTCGGAGCCCATCGGCATGGAAATGCACCTCTATACGGTCGACAGTCGCTGAGTCGCCTGATGTAACCGGGTTGCCGGCATGTGTGAATTGACCATGGCGCCTGCGAGCCGGCGAAGGCCGACAACGCCTATAGCCTCTCCCGAACCGCGTGTCACCATGCCTTCGCCATCGGGTGTGAAGGCCGGCATTCGTTCAGCCGCACGCCGCGTCAGCGGCTCCATGACGGCTTTGCCACAGATGACCCGCGATAGACCGCGCATCCGCATCGGTAGATCTCCGGCGTTGCCATCGACAATTCGAAACTGGTCGAAGTGTCCGTGGGG
>NZ_JBFTQY010000115.1:0-14043 GCF_056399245.1 Rhizobium sp. 01N447_2 | reverse complement strand
GTCCTGGTCGGCCAGACGAAAGCTGGGCGCCCGAGCCCCTGCGCTCAGCGCTCGCTCCGCCTGCTGGGATGCGATGAGATACTCCACTCCCTCGCGCAGCGCGCGAGACCTGTTCTCTTCGATGGACTTGGGCGCCGGCAGACCGGTGCCCGCGCTAGCCGACTTCAACGCCGTTCCAAAACGCGAGGTAGCCTTTGATGTCGGCGGCCGCTGAAGGGTCGGCGTAGTACCAGACCGCGTCTCTGTTCGTCTTTCCGTTTACCTCCAAGGAATAGTAGGCGGCCATACCCTTCCATGGGCACCGGCYAGTCGTAGAACTTGGACGAAGATAGTCCTTTCTTACTGAATCGGGGGGAAGTAGTGGTTTCCTTCGACCATGATCGTCTCGTTCGATTCCGCGATCTTCACACCATTCCATGTTGCGGACGTCATCTCTTTTCCTTTTGTTGACTTGGGGCCATTCGAGGCAATACGCACCCCTTGGGAAACGGATTCGTGACCGATCGGGGGGATGCCTCGCGTCGACCCGACATCTCGTTTATTGGAACTACGACTGCAAGCGACGTTGCATGGTTTCGCGCATCGTTTGCAGGTCTCGTGCGAATATTCGGATCCCCTCGGCTAGTTTTTCCGTAGCCATGGGATCGCCATTCATGATCCATCTGAATGTGATTTCATCCATTGGGTCGGAAGGCTGCGGGTGTTTGATGTCGACCGAGTTCTCGCCAACGAACCAGTGGCAAATCGACTCCGGTTCCTTCTGAACTGGCGTCGATGACAGCACCTTTGGGTCTAGCGCGCGCGTGAGCTGTCCGCTGTCTGCCGAGAGCGCTTCCAGTAGTGCAGGCGCGATCGTGAGCCGGTCGCAACCAGCGAGGGCTTCGATTTGTCCGGTATTTCGAAACGAAGCGCCCATCACAATCGTCACGATGCCGTTCGCCTTGTAGTAATTGTAAATGTCACGCACCGAGCGGACACCCGGGTCTTCGTCGAGCGCCAGCTCCGCTCCCGTAGTCTTTTTGTGCCAATCATAGATGCGACCGACGAAAGGCGAGATCAGGAATGCTCCAGCCTCGGCACTGGCAACTGCTTGAGCCTGATTAAGGAGCAACGTCATGTTGCACCTTATGCCATCGCGCTGCAGCACTTCGGCTGCCCGTATGCCCTCCCAGGTCGACGCGAGCTTGATCAGCACCCGCTCGCGATCAACACCACGCTCTTTATAGTCCGCGATGATCTGCCTCGCCTTGGCGACGGAGGCCGCGACGTTAAACGATAGCGTTGCGTCAACCTCGGTGGAAACATAGCCAGGCACCAGCCGCAGGAGCTCGATGCCTACCGAGATCGCCAAACGGTCGGCGGTTGCGGCTGCGATGTATCGAAAGTTTCCATTCTTCGACCGTCCCCAGGCCAAAGCCTCCTCGACGACATGGTGGTATGCGTCCGTCCCGAGGGCCTTAAGCACTATCGTGGGATTCGTAGTGCAGTCGGCAGGCTTGAATCGCGCCACGGCCTCAAGGTCGCCTGTATCAGCGACAATGGTCGTGATAGCTCGCAATTGCTCCAGTTTGGAATTCATGACCTTCTCCTTTTGACTTCTTTACGCACGCGCGGAAGGTGGCATATCGGCTAGACTTACGCTGGACGCTATTGGATCGCGCCCGGCCGTTGATGCATCCCGCACGCGCAACGTTTAGTTCAGACCGACTTTCCCGACTTCTCTTCCTCGAAGGTCACAGCAACTGCCGCGATTGCAGACAGGCGAACTTTCTGGCCTTCGACTTCAGCGACCAGGCCGAGATCGATGAAATGGTTGTGGCCCTTATGCGGGCCTTCGCCGCTGTCGTACTCGGCAAGTTTTATCCGGCCATCGACGACGGCATCCACAGTGCCGACGTGAACCCCGTCCGCACCGATGACTTCCATCTTCGGAATGATTTTTTCGCTGCTCATGCTCTTCTCCTTTGTGGGCTTTCGGATTTGACCGTGCTGCCCGCGTGTGTGCTCAGATGTCCTCTGCCAGCCTCAAACCGGAAAATTGCCACCGGGCGTGGCCTGGAAAAAAGTTCCGATAGCTCGCCCGGACGTGGCCTGGCGGCGTGAGGCAAGAGCCTCCTCGCAGGACGAACTGCCCTGACATAAATTTTCCGTTGTATTCGCCAACGGCGCCTTCCGCGGCCCGGAAGCGCGGATAGGGAGTGAAGGGGCTGCGCGTCCACTCCCAGACGTCACCGAACATCTGCTGCAGTCCGGCGCGCGGCCTTGCTGGTTCTGGTCGCAGTCGGGTTGTGTCGAGGAAGTTACCGTCGACGTCGAGACCCCGTGTGGCGACCTCCCACTCGCTTTCCGTCGGCAGCCGCTTCCCGGCCCAGGTCGCATACGCGTCGGCTTCGAAGTAGCTGACATGAGCGACTGGCGCGGTCGGGTTCACCGGCTGGAACCCTCGCAGTGTCATCGTCCAGTACTGCCCGTCTCGCTTCTCCCAATATAGCGGTAGAGCCCAGTTGTCGGCAGACGCCCGCGCCCAGCCCTCTGAAAGCCAAAGAAGCGAGTTGCTGTACCCGCCGTCTTCAATGAACGATATCCATTCCCCATTCGTTACAAGTCGGTCGGCAAGCCGGAAGGGTTCGATCATTGCTTGGTGGCGAGGGCCTTCACTGTCGAACGCGAATCCGGGGCCGGCATGGCCGACCTCATGGAGACCGCCGTCGAAGGAAATGAAGGATAATGGCGGCGACGCCTGCATCCCGACAGCGATGGGCGCCGGATCGCGATAAGCGGGGTGGAGGGGGTTTTGTGCGAAGAGGTGGAGAATGTCGGTGAGCAGAAGCTCTTGGTGCTGCTGCTMGTGGTGGCAGCCGAGCTCGACGAGTTCCGCGAGGTCACGTGCGATGGGAGTGGAAAGCAGCTTTTGGACTGCGGCGTCGACATACTTGCGGTACACGAGGATCTCGCTCAGCGAAGGACGAGTAATCATGCCACGGCCGGGACGGGGCTGCCTTGCGCCTAGCGTCTCGTAGTAAGAGTTGAACAGAAAGCTAAATCCTGCGTCGTAAGGTAGGTAGCCTGACAGATGCGGCCTGAGCACCATTGCCTCAAAGAACCAGGTCGTATGCGCGAGGTGCCATTTCGCGGGGCTCGCATCGGGCATCGATTGCACTGTCGCGTCGGCATCGGAGAGCGGCCCAGCAAGGATCTCGCTGGCGCTTCGCACCTCATGAAAGAGACGCTGCAAGTCATTCGCCGCGAGGGTCGACTCGAATAGGCGTACTGGTTCCATAAGGCGACCTCTTGAATAATGGTTTGCTGTTGGTGATCGCGACGATGACCGCACGCATGCGTGCTGGGTTTGTCGAGAACACGTTTCCACGCCGATCGGCGTGAGAATGGACTGTAATGGAGGTCGGGCATCGCTGCCGTCCTCCGTGAGAGCCGTTACATCGATAAGAGACTAGCGGCCGCTGGTCCAATGACCGATGGGAATTGAAACGATGCCAACGACGGAAGACCGACACGACGGTTCCATACGCCGCCCGCCGAATACGGTAGCGAAGGAGTTGGTCGCGCTGGCGGATGAAGGTCGTCGATTTTGTGGGATCACGTCGGAGCGAGCATTCCCGCAATCACACTCTCACGGGACCGAGCAGCGGAGTGCCGGCTGGTCCGCCTTAGCTTTCTGCGGCTAGTTTGCGCAGGGCCGCGAGGATCTCGATCGGTTCCTGCCTTATGGTGAAGTCCGCCTCTATAAATGCGTTCCGGATCCTGCCACTGCGATCGACGACATAGGTGGCCGGTAGCGGCAGCATCCAGATGGATGTCCCGTGCCTCATCCCAAGATCAATTCCAAGGCTTGAGTAATAGGTCCGGATTTCTTCAGGAACCGAAAACAGGACGCCGTAGGACATGGCGACGCCATGGTCGACGTCGGCGAGAACCTGAAGGTCGAGTCCAAAGTTGCGCTTCATGTCGCGGGGGAAATTTCTTGTGTCCGGGCTGAGAACGATGAGATTGGCTTTGAGATCTTCGAACTCTTGTTTCGCCGCCTGAAGGGCGCACAGCTCGGCGGTACAATAGGGGCACCATCCGCCACGGAAAAAACTTATGACGAGGGGGCCTTCGCCCCGTAGTTGCTCTGATGAAACCAAGCGACCATCGGCATCGGGAAGCAAGAAGTCCGGCGCGGTGTCACCAACATTCAGGGCACGCGATGCGAAGTCGTGCTCCCGGATCCAGTTTACGAGAAATTCGTACGCCTTCCAATCTGCAGGTCCGAACGCGGACAGCAGATCTCCCCTCAGTTTGTCGTAGTTCATTTTGTCTTTGCCGACCCTCTATGAAAAGGACTTACATGCAGATTCCGAAAGATGAACTAAAAGATGTCCCCAATCCGGGCGTTTGCCATCTACAATAGAGGCCGCTCAGCAGGTCGTCCAATGACGCGTGGCTATCAAATCGATGCCGTATCGTTGGCCGGAGCGCGACCCGCTGCGAACGAGGGGCCGCGCGCCTCCCGACCTTGACCTTGGAAAGTCCATCGAAGCGCTAGCCCAGCTGGATCTAGAGCGATGAATCGGACACCTTTCCGTAAACGATAGAACCGACCGTGCAAGGCTCTTCGGTTCCGCCAGGTGCGTCACGTTTCCGATCAATCGAGCCGCTCATGGCCCAGCCGTTCGGCGGCATTCCCGATAGTTATCGATCCAATTCCTTTACGCGGCTCTCCGCAAAACCTAGCGGTTCCTCGTCACAGTCGACGTCAGGCAAGAGCTTTCTCGCAGCAGACGACTCTGCCGCAAGTACCGAGTTGGCTAGGGGCGGGAACACGAATGCTGACAGACGGAAGAGACCAGTGAAGGGGGTGAGTTTGTGGAGCAGGAAGAACACGACATGCTCGACGGCCTGAGGCGGTTGCGACGTTCGCTTCGCGTCGAGGCCATGGACGTGATGTCAGCGATCGAGCGTGTGACCTTCGGACAGACGATTGCCGATGCGGTAGCGAGCGTCATGGGGTCGTCGACGTTCATTATTATTCAAAGTACGATTCTGCTTGTTTGGATTGCAGCCAACGTCGTGGGTACGATGAGGGGCTGGGACCCGTACCCATTTATTCTGTTGAACCTCGCTCTGTCCTTCCAGGCAGCTTACGCGGCTCCGGTTATCATGATGAGCCAGAACCGGCAGCAGGACATCGACCGCCGAGCGGCAGAGAACGACTACAGAATCAATGTGAAGGCGGAGCTGGAGATCGAGCTCCTCCATGAGAAGATCGATCAGCTCCGAGAGCAGGAGGTTCTCAAGTTGACAGAGGCGGTAATGCGCCTGACCATGCTGCTCGATCGCGCCACAAGCGAAACACCGTCGCCCGTCTTGGAGCTGCGCGGGGTCGTGGATCCAGATCCATAACGATCGGCTATAAAGTCGATGGCAACAGGTGATTTCCCCTCCTGAGATCAAGGGGCCAATCTCTTCCAGTCTCATGTGCGCAT
The DNA here is from genome assembly GCF_056399245.1 of Rhizobium sp. 01N447_2. Classification (NCBI taxonomy): domain Bacteria; kingdom Pseudomonadati; phylum Pseudomonadota; class Alphaproteobacteria; order Hyphomicrobiales; family Rhizobiaceae; genus Rhizobium; species Rhizobium sp. 01N447_2. The sequence goes on along the minus strand of NZ_JBFTQY010000115.1, from coordinate 8,557 downwards.
TCACGCCGTCAACCAATAGAAAGAGGTTTGTAATGGTCACTCGCGGATTTACCGGCAGGCAATCAACGGACAATCATTCCGACCGCATTCCGCCCGGCCAACACCTGGTCGAAAACTTTCCCGTGCTCTCCGCCGGCCCGACGCCCCGCGTCGAACTGGAATCCTGGAAGTTTACGCTGAAGATCGGGCCGCGCCCGGTGAAATTCTGGACCTGGACGGAGTTCAACGACCTCCCGCAAACAAAGATGACGCGGGATATACATTGCGTCACATCCTGGTCCAAGCTCAACACGGTATGGGAAGGCGTCACTGTGGACGACATATTCGCAGACGCTGGCATCGAGGCACCGACAGCCTTCGTTCTAGCGCATTCCTATGACGGGTACTCCACCAATGTGCCCCTTGCAGACCTTGCATCCGGTAGAGCGATGGTGGCCGTGAAATACGAGGGCCAACCGCTGGCACCCGATCACGGCGGGCCGGCGCGTCTGCTCGTGCCGCACCTGTACTTCTGGAAGTCCGCCAAATGGGTCAACGGGTTGCAATTCACCGAACGAGACGAAGCAGGGTTTTGGGAACTGCGCGGCTATCACATCTACGGCGACCCTTGGCGCGAACAGCGGTATGCGAATGATTGAGGGTGCGCCAACTCCACGGGCCCAGTGGCAAAAGAGCTTGATTGTTGAGATTGTCGACCGGACGCCCAGCATCAAGAGTTTTTTTCTGCGGCTTTCCGCCCCTTTCACCCACCAGGCGGGCCAACATGTCGACGTGCGGCTGACCGCACCCGATGGCTACGTCGCCATGCGAAGCTATTCTATCGCTTCAGCGCCGAGCTCTACCGGAATCTTGGAGCTGGCCATCGAACGCCTGCCGACAGGTGAGGTATCGCCGTTCTTCCACGATGTTGCGCAGGTCGGAGATGAGATAGAGCTCCGTGGCCCTTTAGGTGGTCACTTCATCTGGCCAGGCGATGCTTCAGGACCTGTCCTGCTGATTGGGGCCGGATCCGGCGTCGCGCCGCTTGCCGCGATGGTCCGCTACCGCCGCACGAGCGGACAGCGGGTCCCGACGGCGCTGCTGATGTCCGCTCGCACGAGGCGAGACACGCTCTTCGGAGACGAACTCGTCGCCGCCGAAGAATCCACGTCCGGCTTCTCCTTCGCCCTAGCCCTGACTCGTGAGCCGGCGACGCGAGGGTCGGATTTCAGCCGACGTATTGACGCGGCGATGATCGGCGACGTTGTGGCAAGACTGCCCTCTCTGCCCGAAATTGTGTTCGTGTGCGGGTCGAACACTTTCGTCAATGTTGCCGTAGACGGTGCCCTGACAGCCGGGATCGATGCCGCAGCAATCAAAACCGAGCGGTACGGCGCTTAAGATCGGCAAATGACCAACCCATCGGAAACTCGGATGTACCGGGGATCTTTCCGTTGAACGGAGGGGCTTCCTAGCATGAAGAAGGACGCACTGCCGGTTGCGGTGCCTTGGAATGCCGGCAATCCATTGGTTTGTGTCTGGCAAACACGAGAAGAACGATTTAGCTCGCGTGAGCCGCTGATAACGACAGGCTATCGACTTGATGGCGATAGGTGATTTCCCTTTTACAGCTCCCGACTACAGTGTGCTGCGCATCATCGTTCCCGAGACTTCAAACCTGGAGGCCGATATGCAAATGGCTGAGTCAACGAGAGTTTCATCGCTCCACCTGGAAAGCAGTCCTGTCATCGGAGTACTCCCCGACGAAATCGTCGTCCTAGCCGAGCGCGGCGGAGTTACGATTGGACCGAGCCGCGGATTCACCACTTTTGTGCGACCGGTGCGTCACAGCTCGAAGCAAGGATCTCTGGCGAAGACCCGGTCGGTCGAGATTCCGCTCATCGGAAGTGACGGAGAGATTTCAGGCGTCTTGTGTCGCGAAATCCCGCTCACCGAACGACCCAATCCCGTAGCCTATTCAGAGCTTCAGCGTTTACAGGCGATAGACGAGATCACCAAGGTCTTCGTTCACGACATTAACAATGTGCTTTCGGTAATCGGGGGCGGTCTTCGGCTGCTGGAGCGCCTCGGAGACTGCGAGGCTCGGGGGGTCATATTCGAACGAATGCACCGTGCAATTGATCGCGGCACGCGTCTGAGTCGGAGCCTGCTAAATGCAGGCGGGCACCCGCGCCCCGCTGGCAGAAAGGTGGCGCGCCAAGAGGACCTCGGAGCTGCGGTCGAATCGTTAGGCCACGCACTTGGCGAGCGGACACGGATGGAGGTCGAGATCAGTTCAGACCTCTGGGAGTTCAATGCGGAACCCGAGCAACTTTATTTTGCGCTGCTGAACCTGTGCCGAAACGCGGACGCGGCGATGTCGTGCGGCGGTGTCGTGTCGATCTGCGCAGCCAACGTCGATCGGCTTCCCGCGGCACCTGAAGGCGCCGTGGTGATCACGGTGGCGGACACCGGCTCGGGTATGTCGGAGGATGTCCTATCGCGAGCCTTCGAACCCTATTACACCACAAAAACGGCCGGCGACGGCACGGGGTTGGGCCTTCCCCAGGTTCGTAGGTTTGTCGAGCAACACGGCGGCGCGATCCGGTTGGAGTCCAAGGAAGGCGTCGGCACGACGGTGCACATGGTATTCCCACGTGTTTTCTCCCAGCCGCGAAGCGATTCTCCGATCGTTGGTGATGACCCACACACAAACGCCGGGGTGCCTCAGCTCAGAATCGGCTACGTCCCGTCACCTACTGGCGGCACTTTCCTCCTCACAAGCTCAGATACCGAGATCAGGTGACTGGCGGCATCCCTGCAAAGTGCTTGTCGGGCAACAGGGCATTCAACAAAAATCAGACAGTCGAGGGCGTAGGTCTCTGCGCCGGATTTCGTCGTCAGACGCGGGTCACTGATGTCCTCGCATTCAAGTCCACCGAGAAGAAAGCCGATGCCTTGGTGGCGAGCCATGCCGGGCACCAGTGTTAGAGGCAGGTGGCGATTGAGATTGGTAATTCAGGGGGATAGATGGCTACGTACCTGATTCGGACACCAAGCGGCTTCCTCACAGAAGATCGGCGCGTCAAGCTATGTGAGGCGATAAAGACCACGCACGCGTTCGTCGCCGGTGCCGGCTGGATGTCGACAAGGATCGGCATATCCTTAATTGCGGTGTCAACGGAGGATCCGCGGATGCCTGGGAGCGACCGCTTATTCGYTCACGGCTTCGCCGAGAAGGATCCTTGGCGGCCGATTGCTGAGCTACTTCGCTTCTCCGTGCGGAGTGCCGCGGCGCATGTAACCGGGTTGGACACGGAGCGCGTGATCGTCTCTGTTCGCGAAATGTCCTTTGGCGGGACCGGTGGTGCGGACCGCGAGCCTGCGAAATGTGCAGCTTCCCCGTACATCGGCGACATCGTCAGCCTGAATTGCGAACCCTTTTCGGCCCTCGCCGGCATCATTGTGTAACGCGTGGTTGGTGTCGTGCTGTCGGTCCTCAGAGGCCGAGGAAACAGTGGGCTCTGTGATGGGTCCTGGGACGCAGTAGCCGAGATGATTGTGGGAGGGTGGCCTCGGGCCGCAAGGAATCCGAAATTGGTTGCGAACCGTCTAAATCGCTCGCCGAGCCGCTACCCTCCTGCATGGCGAGAATCAAAAGTGGTGGGAGACCTTGGTCGATCTCCCCGCGCGCATCGTGGCGCCCCGCAATGTTCACGGGCGCTGTTACAAATCGCAATTGATTGGAACATGCCTTGAGGAATCTAGATATCGAACATTCACTGACAAATCCGGAGCCTGAGATCGCGCGCGTCCCGGCTACGACAGCGCCTGAGCGTGTGTTCGACGTGGACCTCTTCGTCGTCGGCGGCGGCTCGGGCGGGATCCGCGCAGCACGTGTTGCTGCGGGTCACGGGGCAACAGTGATGCTTGCGGAGGAGAGCCGCCTCGGTGGAACGTGCGTCATTCGCGGCTGCATTCCGAAGAAGCTTTTCCTTTACGCCAGCCGCTTCAGCGACAGTTTCAACGATGCTGCGGAATTCGGCTGGAAGCTTTCGGCACCGCGATTCGACTGGCCTTCGCTCGTCGCCGCAAAAGACCGGGAGATCGGGCGTCTGGAACGACTATATGCCGATGGGCAGGATCGCTCCGGCGTCGAGGTCGTTCATTCGCGTGCAGTGCTCGCGGACGCACACAGCGTTATCCTTGTCGGTGACGGCAGGATCGTGCGGGCCCGTACGATCCTGATCGCCACGGGGGCGCGCCCAGAGCTGCCGCCCTTCGACGGAATGGATCTCGGCATCACCTCCGACCAGGCATTCGATCTCAAGGAACTCCCGAGCCGAGTCGTCATCGGCGGCGCGGGCTACATCGCCGTGGAGTTCGCAGGGCTTTTTGCCGGTCTCGGAAGTGACGTAACCATGGTGTGCCGCGGTAGTAACGTGCTTCGAGGGTTCGATGAAGACGTCCGGCAGGCAGTCGCGTCGTCCTATACCAACCGTAGCATCAAGTTGATGCTTTCCGATACGATCCGTCGCCTCGACAAGCCCACCGGCGCAGGATCCAACACGTCTCCCGGCGGAAGCATCTGCGTCACAACCGAACAGGGTGGCAGGCTTGTCGCCGACCAGGTGCTGCTCGCCTTCGGTCGCACGCCGAACACGGCAGGGCTTGGGCTTGGGCTCGACCGCGCCGGCGTGAAGACGGATGCGAAAGGCGCGATCATGGTGGACGCGAGCTCGCGCACAAACATCCCAAATATCTATGCGGTTGGTGACGTCTCGAACCAGGTTAACCTGACGCCCGTCGCCATCCGCGAGGGGCATGCGTTCGCCGACAGTGTATTCGGGAAGAATTGGTGGCAAGTGGACTACTCGAACATCCCGACTGCCGTGTTCTCGAGCCCGGAGATCGGCTCAGTGGGGCTGACCGAGTTAGAGGCTCGCGCACAATACCTTGCCGTCGACGTTTACAAGACGCGCTTCCGGCCACTGAAAGCAACAGTCAAAGGGGACTGCGAATCCTCTCTCCTAAAGCTCGTGGTCGACCACGAGAGCAGCCGCATCCTCGGCATCCATATCTTCGCGGAAGACGCGAGCGAGATGATCCAGGTGCTCGCGATCGCATTGCGTAGTGGGGCGACGATGAAAGACTTCATGTCTGTCATGGCTGTGCACCCAACGGTCGGCGAAGAGCTTACGACAATGCAGGCGCCGACAGTACGCTATGATCGCCGTGATATCCGAAGCCCGGTCACGATCTCTGAAAACTGAAGTTTTCCAGCAATCACTCCCGCTGACCGCCAAGACGTCGATCCCGATAAGGAGCCTTTGTCGCGCGGCATCAAATCGGATTTCTGGTCCCAGGCTCATTTGAAACTATAATGAAACGAGGTGTGAAAGCGTGGTTGGCGTTATTCTCAAGAGACAGCATGGCGAATATACCATAGCCCAACTTCCTGGTCTGTCGCCGATACCGTCCTGGTGCGACGGCGATGGCTTCGTCAGTGTGAGCCGCGGCGCCGATGAGCTTTCGGTAATTTGTCTCAAGAACCGCGTACCCGCCAGAGTAACGAGCGACGGAGACTGGGCATGTTTCAAGCTGGAAGGTCCGACATCGCCGAGGGAATCTGGATCGGTTCATTCCATAGTCCGGCCAGTCGCCGAGAACGGCATTGAGGTTTTCGTCGTGTCGACGTTCGGCGGGGAGTATATTTTTATGCGGAACCGCGATGCCGCAGCGTCCATCGATTGCCTTACGGCGGCTGGACACCACATCGCTTAGCAGCACAGCGACGTCGGTTCGCTGTCCTGGACATTGTGCTAAATACCAAAAGAACCGCAACACGGAGACGATAAAATGGACAAGCAGATTATTCGGGAAACGATGCTTTCGCTCGAAAACAGTGCACTCGAGAGCGCCCGCGAGAAATATCTCGACTATGTCGGCGACGCGCGCCTCGATCGAAGCGAGCCGATTGAAGACGATGAGCAAGCCCAGGCCGAAATAGCGAGCGACCTTTCCGAGGCGCTCGATGATACCGTCCACGACCAYGCCGAGAAAATCGAGAATCTGCAAAAAATCGATTTTGGACCGAAATCAAGTGTGCAGGAGGGTGCCCTCATAAAACTCTCAGGCCGATATTTCATCGTGGCTGTTTCAACAGCAAGGTTTTTCTGCGAAGGCCAAGAGATCATGGGTATCTCGACGATGTCGCCCATATTCACAGAGATTGAGGGTATGCGGGCAGGCGAAAACCTAGAGTTTAAGGGTAGGAAGCTCGTCGTCGAGGAAGTCGGCTGAACTCGGCGACCAAGCGAACGACGACGTGCCTATGCGATGTCGGGAGTCGAGCTTCGGTTGCGCGACCAGTTTGATGACGGGATTGGCCACACGCTGCCGATCCGCCGCGGTGTGAGCTAGTGGCTCTGCAAACCACGATCTCCCGTTTTGCATCGGAAGTAGGAGCGGAATGAAAACGATAACGAGCCGGCATTTCTAAAGCAGTCGGCATCAGCCTAGTTTGCAGTGGCACCGCACCCAATCCCATAGCGGCAAGCGAGTGGGCCACAAAGCCTCAACATTCGCCTGTGTTTCGGCGGTGCAAATACGACCAGTATCTGTCAATCGCTCGAAGGATTCCGCGATGCCGTTCCGTTTCGTTACCAAGAATATCCACGCTTACCTCATTGATTATCCCGTTGCTGTCGTTCTGCTCGTTGCACCTTTCGCACTGAAGCTCGGTCAGAGCGGCCAAGTCGCGATGTGGCTGTCAGTAATCACAGGCGTCGCGGCGCTCATTTTGCCCATGCTGACCAATCACCCGACTGGCATCATAAGGGTAATTCCCTATTCCGTTCATCTCTGGGTCGATCGCGCCGTCGGCGTGGTGTTTCTGGCCGCGCTCTTCGTTTTCAGTTTTTCGGGTATCGCGGCCTGGTACTACGGCGTTCTCGGCGTAGCGGTTATTTTGACGACCTCCGTCTTCAATGCCTCCGAGCAGCCCGCATCGCCGCTCGGCGCGATGAATTCCCGCAAGGTGGTTTGATCCGGGCCTGCTGTGAAGACCCGGCGGCTAGTGCTCGCCGGGACTTTCCCCATCGGGTTGGTTGGTGTGCCTTCCGACTTCTCGACAATTGGACTGAACGCCTGTTTCACTGATCGCCGGGCGTCTGATCATCGTTTTCCCGGGACCCGCTTCGCAACGATGATCGACCGGAGACCCGAAGGCTAGAACTGACGAAAAGACAGATGACGGGCGTATGCCCAGTCTGCATCAATTGAATAACGTACGGGAATTTTCGCAATCCCACTCCCTTCAATAATATTGCGCCATTCGCTGAGCCGCGTCGCCCCGACGCGTGTTGCTCAGACGACCACCAGCGTTGCCGGATTGACGAGGCGACGAGCGATGGTCGAGGCCTGTTTGCCTAAAACTGAAAGGATCCCTTTATGCCAGCTGATCTCACAGCAAACACGTTCGAGCCTCCTCAGCCAACCGACGTTCGCATGAGGAAGCTTGCCGATTGCATTCGAGCTCTTTCTATGGACGCAGTCCAACATGCCAAGAGCGGCCACGCCGGTATGCCAATGGGTATGGCGGACGTCGCTACCGTATTGTTCAGTGAATTCTTGAAATTCGATCCCCTGAAGCCTTCCTGGCCCGATCGAGATCGATTTGTGATCTCAAATGGACACGGCTGCATGTTGCTTTATTCGCTCCTCTTCCTCGCCGGATACGACGGGATCAGCATCGACGATATAAAGAAGTTCCGGCAGATCGGAAGCAAGACAGCTGGGCACCCTGAATACTGGCACATTCCTGGTATCGAGACGACCACCGGACCCTTGGGACAAGGCCTTGCGAATTCCGTAGGATTTGCGCTCGCGGAACGACTTCTGAATGCTAGCTTTACGGATGATCTCGTTGATCACCATACTTACGTATTCATTGGCGATGGCTGTCTCATGGAGGGCATCAGCCACGAGGCCATTTCGCTCGCGGGACATCTGGGGCTCGGAAAGCTGATCGCCTTTTTCGATGACAATTCGGTGACGATCGACGGACCAACGAATCTTTCGGTTTCGGATGATCAAGCCGCGCGCTTCCGTGCTTCCAATTGGCACGTCCAAGAAATTGACGGACATGATTCGGACGCGATACGAGCAGCCATCAAAAATGCACATGACGCGAAAGATCGGCCCTCTCTTATCTCCTGCAAAACGATAATCGGTTTCGGTTTTCCCACCATCTCAGGGACGCGGAAGGCGCACAGCGATGCTCCCGGCGAGGACGAGATCGCCGGCGCGCGCAAAAAGTTGGAATGGGACCTTCCTCCATTCGAAATCCCAGATCACCTGCTCAGAAAATGGCGTTCCATCGGCGCGAAAAGCCGGCGCCGGCGTGCGGACTGGGAAGACCAGCTAGCCAATACGGATCGTGTCCCAGGACGTGGTGTAGCAAGGTAGCGGTGGTCACCAGTGTTTTTCCGGTAGGGTCGGGTTGTTCAAGACCAACCTGATAGAAAGACTACCGATGACCGACGATATGATGGACCTGCGCTCGCTTGTTGAGAAG
>NZ_JBFTQY010000114.1:0-14856 GCF_056399245.1 Rhizobium sp. 01N447_2 | reverse complement strand
GATCACGCGCGCGGAACAGAAAGCGCTCCGGCCCATCCAGATCCTGGATGCCGCCTTCGAGGAATTCGTGAGATGCGGTTTCGCTGGCACACGCGTCGAAGACATCGCCGACAGGGTCGGCGTCACCAAGGGTACGGTGTATGTCTACTTCGAGACGAAGGAGAAGCTTTTCGAAGCCATGATCAACCACTTTTCCGTGCCGTTTCAGGAACTGCTGGGGATCACCGAGGGCCTCAGCGGCAGCGCCACCGACCGGCTACTTTCCATTCTCGGCCTGCTCTACGAACAAATCGCCGAGGATCGCACGACCCGCGAGCTGACGCGGCTCGTCATTGCCGAAGGACACCGGTTCCCCGACCTGATCGACCGCCACCACGATCAGTTCATTGAGCCGATCATCGCCAAGGTCGACGCTCTCATTCTCGAGGGTGTGGCGTCGGGGGAGTTTCGCGAAATTCCGGTGGAATTCTCCGAAATCGTGGTCGCGCCCATCCTGACGACGACCGTTCTGCGGCTGATATTCGACGACCGCCGCGTGCCCACTCCCAACAAGGAGGCCTTCCTGCAGGCCTATTTCGACCTGCTGCTCAACGGCCTGCTTGCCAAACCTCACTGATGGCCGAATGACGAATAATTCCGCGCCAAACACGTAGATCTTTTGAAGTTTTTATGTAAAAACATTGAGTTAGCTATGCCTTCGAAGGCGCGACCTCAATTCGTGACGGAAAAAGTGGAACGCAAAGTCAATCTCAAGGATGTCGCGCGCGATGCTGACGTATCGCTGAGCACGGCCTCGCACGCGCTGAACGGAACCGCACCGCTGACAATCGAGGTGCGCGAGAGGGTTCTGGATTCGGCAATACGCCTGGGTTACCTCGACCGCCGGAGGAAGAAGGCGACGATCGCGACCTTACGCGTCCTGCTTCTCGCCATTCCAGACGATGCCGCGCCGGAGAGCGACCTCAACCTGGTGAGCTGGACGATCCTCAACGGCCTTCGCAGGGAGTGCGAGCGCCGCGGCATCAGGATCGTACCCTTTGTCAGCACCGGCCGCCGCATCGACGGCGCCCAAGTCAGGCAGATCGCGCTTTCGGAGCGCGCCGACGGCATCGTGGTCCTGAACGACGATCAGCCGGAACTGATCCGTAGCCTCGCCTCCCCTGATATGCCGGTCGTCATCGTCAACGGCGAAGACCCGGCGATGCTRGTCGATACGGTGACGCCCGAAAACCGTTTCGGGGCGCGGCTCGGCATCGAGCACCTGCTGGCACTCGGACATCGCCGCATCCTGCACCTGACCTGGAAGGGCCGCACGACGATCCAGCGCCGATATGACGGTTTTTCCGATGCCTATTTCGCCGCGCAGCTTCCCGTGCCTGACGATATGATCGTCGAGGCAGAGGGATATGAGCCCCGGCACGGCGAGGCTGCCATCAACGCACTGCTCGACCGCGATGCAACGATGAAAGGCGCGACCGCCGTCTTCTGCGCGGCCGACAATCTGGCGCTCGGCTGCCTGAAGGCATTGGCCGATCACGACATCCGCGTGCCCGAAGCGATATCAGTCCTCGGATTCGACGACATCGTTCCCGGCGAGTTCAGCCGCCCGCCGCTTTCGACGATCAGCGTCCCCACAGACAGGCTCGGCGCTGCCGCTTTGGCGCTCATCGAACAGCGCCTGATCGCCAACGATCCGCAAAGACCGGCCCATCGCCTGGAACTCGGATGCCATCTCGTCTTGAGGGGTAGCGTCGCGCCGCCGCGCGAGAATGCAACGCATCGAGCCTGATCGATGCGTTGCATTCGGAGAGCACGATGACCAAAATCCTTGCTGCAACCCTATCGATCTCATTGTGCATCATGATCGATGCTTCGATAGCCATTGCGTCCGACGCTAAAGAAACCTTGCAAATTCCCAAGATCTTTAGTGCAGTGAAGCTTCAAGACTGCAACCAGTACGATGGTAAGGAGCGTCGCTCTTGCGAGGCGACCACACTCAGGCTTGGCTACTTTAGCTGGGGGCTTTTGTTCGCAGCTAGAGGCTTCGATCTAGCTCCGAGAATCCTGCACGGCGACCTTAAAGCGTTCCGCGAGTTCGTGAAAGACGATCCCGTTTATTCAAGCCAAGCATCGGCGGTAGAGGCTTTCTTGAGAAAACCCTTCGAAATATGCGCCTCTGATGGCTGCGGAAAATACCTGGGTCTATCGGAACGGGAACTAGAGGCTACGTCGGCGGAGTTCAACGAGAGTCGACGGTCGATGATTTGTCTTCTCAAACGAGACCGGTCGAAAGACAAGGCGGGYGGCGCGCTCCACGATCGGACATTGCTCACCGATGTCTGGCAAATGCAGCGCGGTCTGATCCCATCCTGTGCGCCGGTATCGACTGCTGTTGAAGAAATTATTAGGCGCGCCTTCCGTAGTTAGCTAGCGCAAGCGCTCGGCCCGCAAGCGCGTATCGCGCGGGCTTTCTCCAAAGGTGCTGCGGTAAACAATGGAAAATCTGCCCGCATGAGAAAAACCCCACATCGCGMAGATTTCGCGGACGGATCGCTGATTCATCGGATCCCGCAGTTGGTCGCGGGCTGCCTGCAGCCTGATCGTGCGCAAGTAACTGCCCGGTGAAGTTCCCCTGAAGGCCTTGAAGCCCGTTTGCAGTGCGCGAAGTGAAACACCGACATCATCCGCAACCATCGTCATTGTAAGAGGCTCTGCGATATTGGCGTGCATATAGTCGATAGCACGACGGACATGCCACGGCGCGACCAACGACACTTTCTTTTTTTCCATATGGCCGGAAAGACGGTGGCGGCCAAATCGGATCACGAGGTTAGCAAGCGTTTCGCTCATCGCCGCCACGGCCAGAGGTGAAGACAGAAGCGGACCGTCATTGCGCATACCCTGCACGATCGTCTGCACCAGACTGCCGATAAGCTGACCTGACTGTGTTGCGAGATCCACAACGGGCTCAAGGTCAAGCGACTCAAGGATCGGCGTTTCCATCAGTGAAACGAGCATTCGTCTCACAACTTTCCAATCCAGGAAGAGAGCGTCCGAGCAGTGCGGGCCTTGGATGAAACGATCGCCAGCCTCGTGGTTGTTGGCCATGAGAAGACGACCTGGCCCACTTTCAACCACCTTTTTTCCAATGGACAGTCGAAAGGATCCCGTGTGCGGAATGTAAAACGCAAGGTGTTGCGGCGTCTCATCGAGTGTCCGAATTGTCCAGGAGCTCTGATAAACCGAATGAAGCACCGTAAACGCCTCACTTGTTCTCAAGTCCGCTGCCCAAGCAAAGGCCCGGTCGTTGCTCAACGGCTTCGCGCTAAAGACCCCGTAGCCCGCAGAATAGGCTCGAACCATCGACTCGAAGTCACTGCCTTCATGCGTTGGCGCAAACCCGTATGCCTCACGCTCAGGAGCGCGCGCCGTATTTTCGGATCTAAACGATATCTGCAACTCGGTTGTTTCCCTTTCCACACCCCGACCGGCTAACCGCCTTTCAAGCGCTCCATCCCGTTTGAGATCGCCGCAACGCCGATATCCTGCCTTCCAAACGCTCGGACACGATCCCCTTTGAAAGGCCGTCAGCCTCACTGGCTTGACCAATCTCAATGAGGTAAGCAGGGCCGGGAAAGCGGGGATCGAATTCCTTGTTTGACAGAAGCAAAATGCCCTCCCAATGTGGTTCACACTCACAGTGTAAATCAAAACGAACCGAAAATGAAGTATGATCCGCTAAACCATGTTGCCGCGCATTTTTTGCGAGATACACAATCCGTGCGCGTAGCTTCCCGCAACGAGCGCGACCTGTTGCGGCTGATCTGGAAGTCTCCGGGGATCGAGCGCTCCGACCTGACAGAGCCGCTCGATCTCACCCAGCAATCGTTGCACAGGATCGTTGCGCGGCTTCATGAGCGAGGAATGCTCATCTTTTCCCATCCGGAAACCCGGCGGCCGGGACCGCCCAGCCCGGAGCTGACCCTTCGCAAAGACTGGTGTTTAACCCTGGGCATCTCCGTGAACGTCGGCTCGATCGGCCTTTGCCTCATGGGTTTCGGCGAACCTTTGGAAAAAATGGAAATCCAACAGGCAGGCTCCTCGCTATCCGCTGAAATGCAGCGGATCGAAGCGGCGGTCGAAGAGCTTCTTGCCCGCCGAAGCGCCAAACGGCGTGACGTCCTCGGCGTCGGCCTGGCCGTCGCCGGCCACCGGATGCTGGAGACGGCCTTCAATTGCCCCTTGCCGCTCGCTCATTGGTCACTGATCGACCTGGCGCCTTTGCTGGGAGAGCAACTTGGCCTGCCGGTCTGGGCAGACAATGTCGCCAGGACCGCAGCCTTGGCGGAAGCCATTTTCGGTGTCGGCCGGGATGTCGCGGATTTCGCCTATATCGCCCATCTTCATGGCTATGGCGGCGGCCTGGTTTCCGGAGGCATGCCGTTTCGCGGCAATTTCGGCAACGCCGGCGAATTTTCCGTTCTCTTCGGACGTCAGGACTATGAGGAACGCCCTGCGCTCGGCGTCCTGCTTGAACATCTTCGTGCCAAGGGACGCTCGAACTTGACCCTGAGAGACCTGAAGAACGACGACCTGATGGATTGGGATGGCGTCGGGGAGTGGATCGATCGCGTCACGCCGGCCCACAATCGCGCCATTAATGCGATCTGCGCAATATTCGACCCGGCATTGATCGTCCTTGGCGGCGAGCTTCCGCATTCACTCGCGAGAATGCTGATCGACCGGACCGAGTTCAACAATCTGCCTCGGCATGGCGTTTTACGCGACGTCCCCAGGCTTGCCGTGGCACAGATAATCGATGCCCCCGGTGCAATCGGCGCGGCCCTGATCCCGCTCTTCGAAACCGTTTTGTGATATGGGCAGGACGCCGCAGCACTTTGTACTCGACGTCAACATAGCCTAAAACGGCGGCCTATCAAGTCGCGGAGGCGGCCGGCTTCGGTGGCAAGCGCTACGCTCGCCGCGGCGCATACCGCCCTAAAAATGAGCGACGGCCTTGGGAGTCATCCGCAAAGACAAAAACCGAAACGCGCCGCATGAACCAAGTTCAATGCGACGCGCCTCAGCCGGGAGGAGGACGTGGTATGGATTCTTCGGCGATTGCGGGGAGGTCTATCTCCACGCCTCGCCGTTCACTTCATGCCTGTTCCGGCGATGCCCGTGGTGATGTACTTCTGCAGGAACAGGAAGACGACGGTGACAGGCAGCAGGCTGAGGAACGTCATTGCCAGGATATAATGCCACTGCACCGAGAATTCTCCCTGGAATGCATTCAGGCCGACCTGCAGCGTGAAATTCTCGCGGCTGTTGAGGACGATGAGCGGCCAGAGGAAATCGTTCCAGCGCCAGAGCACGGAAAAGATCGCCAGCACCGCTAGCGCGGGCGCCGTCAGCGGCAGGATGATGCGCCAGAATATGCAGAATTCGCTCGCCGCATCGACGCGCGCCGCCTCTATCAGCTCATCGGGTATGGTCAGCATATATTGCCGCAGCAGGAAGACGGCGGTCGGAGAGGCGACCGTCGGCAGGATGACGCCCCAGAGGTTGTCGGCAAGCCCGACCCCGACGATGACGAGATAGGCCGGCACCATGACGACGGCGAGCGGGATCATCAGCGTCGAAATGATGATGACGAAGACAGTCGTATCGCCAGGAAATTTGTATTTCGACAGGGCGAAGGCCGCCATGGCGTTGACGATCAGCGTCAGAAGCGTTGCGACGAAGGTGACGAACACTGAATTCTTGAGGAAGGTCAGGAAGTTGAAGCGCGTCAGCGGATCGGTGTAATTCTGCGTGGCGACCGTCAGCTTCTGCACCGGCGTCAGCCCCTTCACGTCGACGCTGACCGGTGGTCCCGGATTTGCCGGATCGACCATCTGGGCCTTGAGGCCGACGCGGCGGACCATGGCCATTTCACGCTGCTGGCCGTCGACGGTGACCTGCCAGAGGCTCAGCGGCTTGTCGAAGCCGGGCACGGTCTGTTCGACGGCGGCCCGGGGAAGCAGCGTCGGCGGAAATCGGGTGATCTCAGCTGCCGGCTTCAGCGAGGAGAGGCCCGCCCAGAGGACCGGAAGCAACACCACGAAGGTTCCGCCGATCAGCCAGACCCATGACAATATGTCGGTTATATCGATGCGTCCGGCCCGGCGTGTGCGCGTGAAAAAGCTGATCGGGTTCATCTCAGGACTCCATTCGCTTGCCGATGCGCAGCTGTATGAGGGTGAGAACCAGAAGCACCAGCCCCATGAGAACCGATGCGGCGGAGGCCAGTCCGAAGAGGCGAAGATCGCTGCCGAATGCCATCTGGTAGATATATTGGACGATGAAGCTGTTGGCCGTGCCGGGGCCCCCGCCATTGGTCAAAACCCAGGCCTCGTCGAAGATCTGGACGGATTTGATCATCAACAGAATGAACACGACCAAGAGGTTCGGAGCGAGCAACGGAAGCGTGATCCTGAAAAGTGTTCGGCGCGGCGAGGCGGCATCGATGGAGGCAGCCTCGTAGAGCTCCTTCGGGATGGCCTGGAGGCCGGCGAGGAGGATCAGGGTATAAAAACCCATGTGAAACCAGACCGACACCGCGACGACGAAGAAGCGCGACCAGCCGACCTCAAGCAGGAAGATCTCAGGGGGAACGCCGATCATCTGGAAGAAGGCGTTCAGCAGCCCGTTGCGATCGAGGAACCATTTCCAGATGAGACCGATGACGACGGGAGACAGCAAGACGGGATAGAAGAACATCGCTCTGAAGAAGCCGCGCGCGACGATCGCCCGATTGAGGATCAGCGCCGTGATCAGCGCCACGAGCAGTGTGGCGACGACATTGAAGGCCACGAACCAGAGCGTGTTCCACACGGCCGTCCAGAACAACGATTCCTGACAGGTTCCCGGCTGCAGATAATTGCCGCAGGAAAGCAGCGTGCGGAAATTGTCCAGGCCGACGAAGGGACGCTCCGACACGAAAAGGTTTGTGCCACCGGTAAAGGCGTACCCGATCGCGATCGCGATCGGAAGGAACGTGAAGATAGCGAACAGAACGAGGTTCGGCGCCAGGAACAGCCATGGCATACGCTTGCGGCCGAAGATGCGCTCGATCACATTTATCGGGGCTTCGACCACTCTCATCGCCGTTTCCCCTGCCTGGGACAGCAATGCACCTGCCTTGAGCGCCGCCATGTTCAGCGCCTCCCCTGTCCGGGCCGCCGGGCAAAAGCCAGGCCGCTTTCGGGATCGAACAGATGAACCCGCCCCGAGGCGGCATCAATCAGGATGTGATCACCAGGCGCCGGCGCGAAATGGCCGGCCTCATGAATGATGATCTGCTCGTCCTGCCCTGCAAGATTGCCGTAGACATAGGTCTCGGTCCCGAGGCCCTCGTGATACTGGACGATGAACGGCAGGCCCTGCTCGCTGGAACGTGAAAAATGCGCGGGCCGGATGCCGGCGAGAACGGCCTGTCCGACCGCAATGCCGGCGAGATCGACATCGCTGACGATGCTGCCGCCGTTGCCGACATCGATGACGACGCCGCTTTCGCTGACGCCTGATACCTTGCCCTTGATGATGTTCATGCGGGGCGAGCCGAGGAAGCCGGCGACGAAGAGATTGCGGGGGCTATCGAACAGGTCCAGCGGCGCGCCGACCTGCTCGACCCGGCCGGCGCGCAGCACGACGATCTTGTCGGCCATCGTCATCGCCTCGACCTGGTCATGCGTGACATAGATCATCGTCGTCTTGATCTCGCGGTGGAGCTTGGTGATCTCGGCGCGGGTCTGAACGCGCAAGGCGGCGTCGAGATTCGACAGCGGCTCGTCGAACAGGAAAATGTCCGGTTCGCGCACGATGGCCCGGCCGATCGCCACGCGCTGGCGCTGGCCACCCGAAAGCTGCTTCGGGCGCCGGTCCAGATAGGGTTCGATCGCCAGCATCCTGGCGGCTTCGGCAATCCGCGCCTCGATCTCGGCGCGCTTGAACTTCAGGTTCTCCAGGCCGAAAGCGAGGTTCTTGCGAACGCTCATATGCGGATAGAGCGCGTAGGACTGGAAGACCATCGCGATCTTGCGCTCGGCCGGCGAGAGCGCGCTGACGTCGCGGCTCCCGATCGCGATTGCGCCTGACGTCACCTCTTCGAGGCCGGCGATGACGCGCAGCAGGGTCGACTTGCCGCATCCCGACGGGCCGACGAAGACGACGAACTCGCCGTCCGTGATATCGAGTTCGACGTCATGCAGGACTTTGACCGAGCCATACGATTTGTTGACATTGGAAAGTTTCAGTTCTGCCATGCCCCACTCCCATCAGGTGCCGCCGTTTCGAAGACGGCGTCGTTTTTGTTCCAGCCTTGCGGCAGCGGTGTCGGCCTTGTGATCCGCACCTCGTTCATCAAGATCCCGGTAACCCCCGCCACGTAGACGGCCGGCATTCCTCCCGGATAGTGCTCAAGACCGATTACCCGCCCGTCTGACCCGCGGGTCCAGGCATTGGCGCGGCCACCGCCATCGGCTTTCGGAGAAAGGTCCGCGTTTGTCGGACGCAGGTCGTAGGACCGCGCCGTGTCGAGTTGCCCGGGCTGCTGCTCTATGGCGATGCGCGTAAGCCGTGCGTTGCCGATGCCGGCCGAAGAGGTCGAGATGACCGTGATTGCCCCCTCCATCCGTCCGGTTATGTCCTCGACGATGAGATTTTCGATGGCGCCCGCCGTGCGTTCCGTGACACGGTCGACGACATTGACGGTCAGCGCCTCTCCCGAGCCCCAGAAACCATCGGGGGTCTCGCGGCACTCCACCGCAATTCTCGAAAACCTCACATTCGATATCCGGCCGCCGTCGCGGGAAAATATGCCGAGCGCCCTGTTGGAGGATGAGACGTTGCAATCCTCGAACACGACGTTGGTGACGTCGCCATGCGTTTCCGTGCCGATCTTCAGCGCACAGCTGAGGCTCTGAACGGAGCAGCGGCGGACAAGAATGTTTTCGCATCGTCCGATGGCGATACGATCGGGGCCGATGCTCGTCTTCAGACATATGCCGTCGTCGGCCGTCGATATCCGGCAGTCCTCGATCACGGCGCCACGGCAGGCATCCAGCACGATGCCGTCGGTGTTGGGAAGGCGGCGGTCGTTGTCGATGGTCACGTCCCTGACCGCAACATCGGTGCAGCGGACGAAGTGCAGCGTCCACATCGGCGAGCGGCAAATATGGACGGAGCTGATCTCGACCTCGTCGCAACCCTCAAAGACGACGACACGGGGACGAAATTCGGCCGGGATGAAGGTTCCCACCGTCTCGTCGTCTCCCACAATGAAGCTGTCGCAACCGGCTTCGATGCGCCCCGCCCCCGTCAGGCTGATCCGCCGTGCATCCTTGGCGACGATCATGCCGCGGTCCGATTTTTCGGCGATCACCGAAACACTCGTATGCGCATAGGCCTCGTAGTCCGGAACGGGTCGCAGGATCGCGCCGGCGGCCAGATGAAGGTCGACGCCGGATCTAAGCTGGAGCCCGCGGCAGACATGGATGCCGGCCTTGAGCTCCACGCGTCCGCCGCCCGAAGCCGACAGGCCGTCGATGGCCGCCTGCAGGCGGACTGTGTCGTCGCCCTCCGCCGGCTCGATCGCGACAGGAGACACGGGGCTCATTGGCGCTCGCCGTTCTCGAGAAAGACTTCCGTCAGGAGCAGCATGGTCAGCGCCTGGCCATAAGGCGTCGGCACGTTGGGGATGCGCCTGTAGAAATCGAGGTCATGGCCCATCGGCGTGCCGTCCGAGACGCCGTGGACGACACCTTCTTCGTCGATCTGCGCCAGCACCGCCGCAAGCGCGCGCTCCGCATAGGCCCTGTCGTCCTTGTCGAGAATGCCGGCATCGATGGCGCGCAATATGCCGTAGGCGATGCCGGCCGTGGCCGAGGTTTCCAGCGGCGAGGACGGATCGTCCAGAAGCGTCGTGAACATGCCGTCCGGACGCTGGTATGCTTTCAAGGAGCGCACCTGGCTGACGAGGACATTCGACAGAAAACGCCGGTCCTTCTCGCCGAGCGTCGGAACGAGATCGAAGAGCTCGGGGATGGCGACCGTGATCCAGGCATTGCCGCGCGCCCAGAAGGCATTGGCGAAATTGTGCCGCCCGTTGAAGGTCCAGCCGTGATACCAGAGGCCGCTGACCGGATCGGAGAGGTAGCGGGTGTGGATCACAAACTGATAGACGGCCTCGTCGATCCATTCGCTGCGCTCGCAGAGCACGCCGGCCCGGGCGAGAAACAGGCAGGCCATGAACAGCGTATCGTCCCACAATTCGCCGTCGTTGAGGCGCTCCTTGACGACGTGCTGAAAGCCGCCGTCCTCAGTCTTCGGCAGTTCCTTGACGAGCCATTCGGCCCAGTCCTCGACGAGAGCGCGAAAATCGGGACGGTCGACATGCTGGACGAGGATCGCAAGCGGCAGCATCGGCGCCGTGCTGTTGATCTGGCGCGGCGGCAGGCCGCGTTCGATCTGGCCGGCATACCAGGCGACGAGCTCCTGCAGCGCTTTCTGGTCATTGGTGGAAATGGCACGCCGCAGGAAGCCGTAAAGGCCGACGCCGACTTCCCAGTCCCATTCGTCGAACTGGATTCCGGAGGCGGAATTTCCCGTCACGAGACCTTCCTTGATGCCCCTGAGCCGGCTGAAAGCCGTCGCCACGCGATCAATCGTCGTCAGGAGGGCGGCGTTATCGACGGATGTTGTGTTCATGCTGGAGACCTATGTTTCAAGAGTAGAACGGCCCGTCAGTGCCGGCGCCGGAGGCTGCACTGTCGTGGGTGAGGATCGGGTGCGGCTGATCGTGGGTGAAGGGCCTCGCCTCGCCGCCGATCGAAAGACCGTCGACATAGGAGAGGTCGATCGCCGGGCCGCCGGGCGGCGTCAGGGAGAGACGCCGAAGCCCGGGATCGAAGGAAACTGTCGTCTGGCGCAGGCGTTCGATGAACGCCTTGAAGGCGTCACCATTGCCGCATCCGACGATACCAGCCCAACCGGAAAGCGGCCCGTAGGAGCGCGCCTCGCGGCCGGCGGTCGGGCCGTCGGTGATCAACTCGAGGCCGTTCGACGCCCAGAGGGCGGAAAATCCCCTGCCCGATCGCGCGATGAGCCACTTGTCTTCGGTAATAAGATCGTCCAGGCCGTCGCGGCCGATGTAGGCGTGCGTCCATGCGTGCCGTGCGTCGCTTGTGTCCTCGATCAGCAGGGCGACGTCGCGATGCTGGGCAACGCGCGGCAGGATGCCGTTGCCGGCCCAATAGGACGGCCTTTGATTGCCCCAGGGATCGTCCTCACCGGGATGATTGACCCATAGCCTCGCCATCGGGTGGCCGGCCAGCCTGATGTCGAGGACATGCTGCTGGTGCCCCTTCTGGCCGGTCTTGTGATCGACGACCGTCGAAAGCTGCGCCGCCTCATTCTTGAACAGCACGAGTCTTCCGCTCTCGAGCCCCTGGCTGTAACGCGCCTCGATGCTTCTTGCCCGGGTGAGCGCCGCAAGCTCGGCCAGATCGGCGGGCGGCTCGTAACCGCCGGCGCAGAACATGGTCAATGCCGCGACACCGTTGTTCAGCCAGCCGGTTCCGAAGGCGACCTGGGCGAAGGGCGCAAGCTCGGTCAGCGGGCCGGCGCGCAGTTCTTTGTCGTAGGCGCGGCCCTGCGATCCGGCCGGAACGCCTGCGAGCGTATGAAGGGCGATCATCCGGAAGATGAGATCGATCTGGGCGCGGGCGCGGGCTGACATCGCCGTCTCGGCCCAGCGCTCCAGCGCCAGCAGACCGATGAAGTCGATCGGGTAATAGGCCGCTGAGTTCCACTCCGCCAACCCGTGGGCTTCGACGCTGTCGAACCAGCGCCCGAGCCGCTCGCCGGCGATTTCCGCTTGCTGCCGTCCCGTCCTGCCCGAGGCTGAAAACACTTCGTCGGGCAAAAGAAGTCCCGCCAGCAACTGGCTCGTGTGAAAGCAGAGCACATGGTTCTCGCTCCAGAACCACATCGCGTCGTTGCCCGGCTCGTCGACCCAGTAACGGTAGGAGCGAACGGAATGCCGAATGCGATCGACCACGGCGTCGGGCATCCGCTCGGCATAGGCGCCGAGCAGCCACAACAGCGGCACCATGATGAAATCCGAGCAATCCTCCCGCGCATCGATGGAGGCGAGCGTCGCCTCGATGATGCGGTCGAAGCTTTCCTGGTCGTGGTGACCGGTTTCCATCATGGCGATCAGGCGCCCGACGCGGTTGGCGCCGAAGCGGGCGCTGTATTCCAACGCCTGCCGCTTGCGGGCGGCAAGCGACGTCTCTGATGGCAACGGCGAAATGCTGCTCATGAAGCCGGCGTCGATAACGCGCGTGACCGAACCCGGGCCGCTGCCGATCGTCATATGCACGCCGTGATAACCGTCCGGAATGCCGCAGATATCGTCGGCCGTGAGGCTGCCCCGATGGGCCTTGAGCGTCAGTCGGGAATGCGCGAGAACGGGCCGCTCGTGACCATGGCCGACGACCTTGATCTCCACAGGCAGATCGCGTTCGGGCGCCGTGCCGAAGATGATCTCCAGCGGCTGGTTGACGAAGACGTCGCGGGCCGGACGCACGCCGCGCGCAAGGGCTTCCAGCTCGCGGACCTCATCCTGATCAAGCGATACAGGCAGCAGCACGCAGAGCGGCTCGCCGTCCAGCATCTCGAGCTCGAAGAACCACGTCGTGTCGCGCTCGGCGAGGTCTTCGGTATGGACGAGAATCTGGTTGTCGCCGGCTTTCAGCGGCAGGCTGATGTCGGTTGCGCTCTCGACGTTGCGCTTGAAGGGTTCGAAGCGCACTTCCTCCTGTCCGTTGACCCATATGCGAACGCCGCCGCAGGTCTTCAGCTTGAGATTGAGCGTTCGCGCGGTCTCCGTCCTGAACGTGCCCTTCAGCCATCGCCTGAGGTGCGTCGGCACGTGCCAGAAGCCGGTGAACTCGACGCGGCGGTTCGAGCCGGGAAGATTGAGGCTTTCGGCCGGCCAGGCGGTGTCGGGCAGCAGCGGCCGCCCCACCATGGTCGACCAGAAGGCCTTGCGGCAGGGCAGGTCGCCGACATCGACGAAACCGTTGATGAAACGATAGTTCACGCGGTCTTCGGCCGGCGCAGGCTCGCCGGGAAAATAGCTCGCGATGAGGCCGGAAACGGCCCATGCCGTGATCGTCTGGCCCTCGGCCACGCTGTAGGCTGGCGCCATATCGTCCCGCTGCTTGATGCATTCCGTTTTCACAGACCGCCTCCTCCGCAATCCTATGAAAATATTTTCATTAGGTCTTTGTGCGCGCTATTTTTGCAAATTGCCCAAAAACATCGCTATTGCCGCAGAAAATAGCTTGACGGAACGAATGTCAAGTATATGAAATTCATTTATCGATGGCTGACGCCGCGGTTGATGAAAATGTTTTCATGGGAGGATGAAAATGAAAACCTATCTCTCAGGAGCCCTCGCACTGGCGCTGGCTACCATTTCTTTCGCATGGGCCGGCGCGGCCATGGCGGAAACCAAGACGATCACCTTTCTGTTCACCGACGACGACCAGGCTTACGTCGAGCGGATGGAAGCGCTCAGCAAAGAATTCGAGACGGCGCATCCCGACGTCAAGGTCAATTTCGTCTCGTCGGGTTATGATGCGGTCGCCAAGCAGCTACCAGTACAGCTTGCCGTCGGCGAAGGCCCTGACATCGCCAAGATCACCGACTGGCAGCTTGCGCCTTATTACCTCGACATGCGTCCTTACATGAAGGACCCGGACGGTTTCGCCAAGCYGCACGGCGACAGTCTGAACACGCTTCGCTTCCCCGGCGTCAACGATCCGCAGTCGATCAACGGCTATATCGCCTCGCAGACCTTCAACCTGCCCTTCGTCAACAAGACGCTGTTCGAACAGGCCGGCGAACCGCTTCCGAAGCCCACCGCCACGTTGAAGGATATCGTTGAAGCCTCGGCGCGCGTCGCCAAGGCGACTGGCGCTCAGATCCCCTTCACGATGGACCGCTCGGGCCACCGCTTTTCCGGCGCGGCATTCTCCTACGGTTCGAACTACGTCAAGGACGGCAAGTTCTTCTTCCCCGACGATGCCGCCAAGCGTTATGTCACGGATCTCTACGGCTGGACGAAGGACGGCTCCTTCCCGAAGGAAATGTGGGGTGCTGCCGGCGGAACCCAGTACAAGAACATGGGTGACGAGTTCGTCAACGGCAACGTCGTGACCTATCTCGCCGGCAACTGGATGGTCAATCCGTTCCAGAAGAAGATCGGCGACGCCTTCGACTGGACGGCGATCAGCGCGCCGTGCGGCGATGCCGGCTGCTATGCGATGCCGGGCGGCACCGCGATCGTCGGCTTCAAGCGCACCAAGTCTCCGGAGGCCGTGGCCGCGTTCATCGAGTTCCTCGGCTCTGAAAAAGTCCAGCGTGAAATCGCTGAAAACTACGTCATCCTGACGGGCGCCGACATCAAGGACCCGCAATACAAGCTCGAGAGCAAGAATGCCAAGGAAGCGATGGCCGTCTTCCTCGGAAGCCGCAATAGCGTGCCGCAGGCAGCCCGGGACCTGGAACGTCTCAAAGGATCCTCCGCCATCTATCAGCTCATCGTCCAGAGGATGAGCCAGCTGATCGTCGGCGAGCTTTCCATCGACGAGACCTTCAAGGCAATGAGTGCCGACGTCGACAAGGTCAACGAGGCGCTCGCCGCCAAGTAACCGGTCACGCGTTGTCCCGCATAATGCGCGCATGCAGCAGCCACGGCCTCGCAACAGGGCCGTGGCTTTTTCTTTCCCCACGGACACTTCGACC
>NZ_JBFTQY010000113.1:0-15241 GCF_056399245.1 Rhizobium sp. 01N447_2 | reverse complement strand
CGCTCGAGAAAGCAGATGATCCGGTCTCGTTCGATGACGCCGCGCGCGACCCGCATATCCAGCGCTTCGTCATTCCGTCTTTCACCGCCGTGCGCGAGGTCAAGGCGATGCTTGCCACGACCTCGGTGAAAGTCGGCGCGCAGAATATGCATTGGGCCGACCAGGGTGCCTGGACCGGCGAAGTCTCGCCGGTAATGCTGAAGGACTGCAATCTCGATCTCGTCGAGCTTGGCCATTCCGAGCGGCGCGAACATTTTGGAGAGACCGACGAGACTGTGGGTCTGAAGACCGAAGCGGCCGTTCGCCACGGTCTCGTTCCGCTGATCTGCATTGGCGAAACGCTTTCCGACCGCGAAAGCGGAAAGGCCGCCGACATCCTCGCAACCCAGGTGCGCGGCGCGCTTTCGAAACTTTCAGGCGCCCAGAAAAGCGCCGAAATCCTGCTGGCCTACGAGCCGGTCTGGGCGATCGGCGAGAAGGGCATCCCGGCGACTGCGGATTATGCAGATGCCCGCCAGTCCGAAATCATCGCCGTTGCTGAAGCTGTGCTGGGCCGGACGATCCCCTGCCTTTACGGCGGGTCGGTCAACCCCCAGAACTGCGAAGAACTGATCTTGAGCCCGCATATCGACGGGCTCTTCATCGGCCGTTCGGCCTGGAACGTCGAAGGCTACCTCGACATCCTGGCCAAATGCGCCGCCAAACTCTGAGGAGAAAGACCATGAAGCTTGCCATTGCAGGAGACAGCGCCGGCGAAGGCCTCGCCAAGATCCTGGCAGACCATCTGAAGGAGCGCTTCGACGTCTACGAAGTCTCGCGCACCAGCGCCGGTGCCGATCCTTTCTACGCTAACCTCTCGGACCGCGTCGCCTCAGGCGTCATCGACGGCACCTACGACAAGGCGATCCTTGTTTGCGGCACCGGCATCGGCGTCTGCATCTCGGCCAACAAGGTTCCGGGCATCCGCGCCGCCCTGACGCACGACACCTATTCTGCCGAGCGTGCCGCGCTTTCCAACAATGCGCAGATCATCACCATGGGAGCCCGCGTCATCGGAACCGAGCTTGCAAAGTCGATCGCTGATGCGTTTCTTGCCCAGACCTTCGACGAGAACGGCCGCTCTGCCGGTAACGTCAAGGCCATGGATGATCTCGACGCGAAGTACAGCGCCCGTTGAAGAATGATGGCGGTGAAGTCGGATATATCTTGGTGGTTGCCGCCTCGTTCAAAAGCACGTTGCGAAAAAAAGAGACATCGAATCAAGAACATCTCCGGACTCGGAATACGGGAGATCTCTACGTGTTAAGTCCTTGAATTTAGATTCGTTTCGACTCGGAACAATTTGCCAGGTGATTCAGTTGAATCGCGTTGGTTGTGTGAGGGAGTCGCGTAGATGGTTGCCCCGCGGGCGAATTGGAAAGGCTACATCAAGTTTGGAGAAGTCGCGTTTCCTGTCGCGCTCTACACCGCGGCATCCTCCTCCGAACGGATCGCCTTCAACACTCTGAACCGAAAGACCGGCAATCGTGTTCGGCGCGAGTTCGTCGACAGCCAAACCGGCAATCCCGTCGAGCGTGAGGATCAGGTCAAAGGCTTTGAGATCGAGGACGGGCGATATGTCGTCCTCGAACCCGAGGAAGTCGCGGCAGCCATTCCAAACAGCGACAAGACACTTACGGTCGAAGCGTTCATTCCCTGCGAGGAAGTCGATGATGTCTATTTCGACAAGCCCTACTACCTTGCTCCTGACAAGATAGGCGGCGACGCCTACAAGCTGCTGCGCGACGGCATGAAAAAGGCCAGGGTTGCTGCAATTGCTCGCACGGTCTTGTTCCGGCGTCTGCGCACCGTTCTCATTCGGCCGCACGGCAACGGCTTGGTCGGTTCCACCTTGAACTATGACTATGAGGTCCGTTCGTCGCAAAAGGCTTTCGAGGAAATGCCGGACCTCAAGATCGAAGGTGAGATGCTGGAGCTCGCCAAACACATCATCAACACGAAAAAAGGCCAATTTGATCCCAAGCAGTTCGACGACCGCTATGAGGCGGCGGTGGCAGAGCTTGTGAAGGCTAAGATTGAGGGCCGGACGCTGCCGCAGAAGAAGACGCCCCCGGCATCCAAGCCCGGCGACCTCCTTCAGGCGCTGCGTGAAAGTGCCGGAATGTCCGCGTCCGCCAAGACCAAGCGCTCAGCGGTTAACGCCAATGCCGGAAAGGGGCGCCAGGCAGCGCGTGCGACGTCGGCGAAATCGCGTGGCACCGGTGGCGCTCAACACCGCCGCGCCAGCTGATTGGAGGATTCCATGGCCCTTCGTCCCCACTGGAAAGGCTACCTCAAGCTGTCGCTCGTCACCTGCCCTGTTCAGATGATGCCGGCGACGTCGGAAAATGAGAAGGTCCGCTTCCACACCTTGAACCGAGAGACGCAGAACCGCGTCGTCAGCCATTATGTCGATTCCGTCACCGGCAAGGAAGTGAAGGACGAGGACGAGGTGAAGGGTTATCAGCGCGGCGAGAACGAGTATGTCATTCTGGAAGACGAGGAACTCGAAAACGTTGCACTCGACAGTACCAAGACAATCGACATCGAAGTTTTCGCGCCGCGGGATGGCGTCGACTGGATCTGGCTCGATACGCCCTACTATCTTTCTCCGGACGATCCGGTCGGCCAGGAAGCGTTTTCCGTCATCCGCGACGCCATGGCCGCCGAGAATATGGTCGGCATATCAAGACTTGTGATCTCAAGACGGGAACGCGCCGTCATGCTGGAGCCACGCGGCAAGGGCATCGTGCTCTGGACGCTGCGATATGGTGATGAGGTGCGCAACGCCGACACCTATTTCGAGAGGGTCGATGACGAGGCTGCCGACAGCGAGATGATGCCGCTCGTCCAGCAGCTCATCAAAAAGCAGACGCAACACTGGAGCCCGAAGATGGTCTCCGATCCCGTTCAGGACAAGCTCCTCGATATCATCGACGCGAAGAAGAAGCAGATGAAAAAGCCGAGCAGGGCAAAGCCCAAGGCTGGGGAAAAACAACAACCGGCACCGAGCAATGTCATCAATATCATGGATGCCCTGCGCAAGTCGGTCGAAGCGGAAAACCGCCCGGGGAGGCGTTAAACCCAATCATGACGCGCCCGCGCCGCCCCATTCTGCCCTTGCTCGACGAGTCCCACGCAACGCTGCAGTCTCGTCCGATCCGCAAGCGCGATCCCGACCAGCCAAGTCTGCCCTTCGATCCAATGCCGTTGCGCGTCGAGCCCTGCCTTGCGCTGCTGAAGCCGACCGTGCCTGTGGGGTCGGATTGGCTCTATGAGGTCAAGTTGGATGGCTATCGATTGGCAATCCATGTTGAGCCGAAGGGCGTGCGGGTCACCACTCGCGGCGGCCATGATTGGACCCATCGCTTCCCGACCATCGCCGCTGCAGCAAAAGCGCTTGGGGTAACGACAGCCATCCTCGATGGCGAGGCGGTCGTTCTTGACGCGCAGGGCCGATCGGATTTTGGCGCCCTGCAGCGTTCGCTTGGCGGGCGGGGCGGCAAGCGAGTGTCGATAGAGTCGATCCTCGTCGCCTTCGACCTTCTCTATCTCGACGGTCACGATCTCACTGGCACCGAGCTTGACGTGCGACGGCACCTTCTTGAAGACCTGATACCGGAAGGCGGCAATGGCACGATCCGCATTTCCGAAGAAATAGACCTCCCGGCCGAAGATCTCCTCGAGCACGCCTGCCATCGTCATCTGGAAGGCATCATCGCCAAGCATCGCGACCGGCCCTACCGCAGCGGCCGCACGGGCGACTGGCTGAAGATCAAGTGCGTCCAGAGCGAAAGCTTCATGATCGTCGGCTACGAGCAGTCGGCATCCGCCCGCGGCGGCATCGGCAGCCTGCTTGTGGCCGGCAGACAAGGTTTCGACTGGGTTTACGTGGGGTCGGTCGGGACTGGTTTCAGTGCCAGGGATGCGGAGCAGCTAAAAAAGACGCTCGATCGGTTGAAGACGAGCCGGCCGGTTACTCCGTTGAAGGGCAAGCGCCTCGTCTTCGTGCAGCCGACGCTGATTGCCGAGATCGAGTTTCGCGGCTGGACCGATGACGGCAATCTCCGCCATGCGTCCTACAAGGGGCTGCGCGAGGTTCAAGATAACGCCGCTGTCTTCGATATGACTGGCTTCATGGGCGATTGAGGAACCACCATCAGCCTTCCGCTTTGATGCGCCGCCGCCGCCAAGCCTTCACGATGCTGACGATGGAGCCAAGACCCGACATCGTTCCATACGACGACCTGCGGCCCGGCACGCTGGCGATCAAGCAGTTCGGCTAAATCGCCTTCTCGCAAAACAAGATAAATAGTCGACGAAGCGGCCGACATCACGTATGCCGCTCATATGTCGCTCCGATAGACAATAGAAAGTGACAACCATGGCAAACCCGCCCCGCAGACCTGTCAATCCACTGGATGCTGCCGAAGCATTGTTCAAACCCGCGAAGAAGAAGCCGGAACAAGCCGTTGAGCGGCCGGCACTGCCGAATGTCAAGGAGCTTGTTTCGCTCAAGATCGACAGTGATGTGCTTGCCTTTTTCCAGGAAAATGGCGCTGGCTGGCAGGATCGTATCAACGATACGTTGCGCGCTGCGATGAAGAACGGCCTCTGACCCTATTGCACCATCTTGTACGCCACGGGTGGTCGCTGTGATGCCGAATGCACTGCACCGGCTACTCCGCAGCGGCGGCGTACATGTTCTCTTCGCCTTTTTGGCAATGGGCAGCTGGGCGGTTTTCGCCAATCGCGCGCACGCCATGCCATTGCCACTCTATGCCGGCCTTGTGCAGGGTACGATATCCGCCTGCCTGACGCTTTTCCTGAAATCCGTCATCGACTGGCTTTCAAAGCGCTTCGTCGGATCTGTGCGATTTTGGGCGCCGCCTCTCATTGCCTGTATCGGCTCAGCCAGCATTCTCGTGGCAATCCATGCGGCGACCGGCACGCCGGAAATACTCAAGACCATCGCATTTCCGCTGCTCGTATCGACKAGCTACGCGGCAATTTACAATTATTCGATCTCGGCAAGACGAGGTGTCGATACATGATGGGAAGGCTCCGCTGCAGGAAGCAACGGCGTGCCTGCGGTAGACTTCACTCCTTCACTGCGCCGGTCATCGAGGAGACGTAGTAGTCCACGAAGAACGAGTAGAACATGACCACTGCCCGAGGCATATGTAGAGCGTGGCCGTTCAGGTGAGGCGGACACGATTGCAGCTCTCGCAGGAATTATGGGTCATCGGCGTAAGGAAGCTGAGGCGGAGCGACGCCGGCTGGTAAAGGCGTCGAAGACAAACGTTGGGCGAAAACCAACCCAATCAGGTGCCTCTCATCGCATCTCATCATTCTCATTCATCAATGCGTGACACGGTTGGCGCGCGCGCGAACATGAAAAGCGCATTCATGAATGACTGTCATAGGTTCATGCCAAACATCCCATCTAATCCGATCAATGGTAGGGCAGTATATTTCCTCCGGCACAGAGCGAGGACGCAGCAATAATAGATCGAGACGCAAGACCGTCAGTCAGGCGTCAGCTTCCCGGCGCGGCTACGACCCGGACTGCTGAGGGATCAGCATAGGCTCCCCTTGTGTGCCCACTTGCGGACGTGGCGGAGGGCTACCGCGCCATGGACGAACGCCGGGCCATCAAGACGCTGCTTCGACGGTAGGGGCGGTTGGCCGCTCCGGCGAGCCTTAAAGCTTATGTGTCTGATTAAACCTTCGACGGAGACAAATTCATGAAGAAGATCGCAGCCACCATCGCAATGTCCACACTGGCAGCAGCGGGCGCCGAAGCCGAAGACAGGCGCGCGCGCGTTGCCCCTCCGGCCGTCTACGAGACCGCGCCGGGTCTTGGGCATTTCACCGACGACGTGCTGTTCGGTGAGGTCTGGGAACGTCAGGAACTTTCGCCTCGTGACCGCAGCCTCGTGACCGTTGCCACCCTGGTGGCAACCGGCAAGGCCGCGCAGACCGGAAGCCATGTCCGCCGGGCACTCGACAACGGCGTGAAGCCTGAAGAGATCGGCGAACTGATCACGCAGCTTGCCTTCTATACCGGCTGGCCCAATGCCATGTCTGCTGTCACCGAGACGAAGAAGGTATTCGAAGAGCGCGGGATCGGCACCGTTTCGAACAGCGATGCCGCCCGGATCGACTTTGACGCTGCGGCCGAGGCGGCGCGTGCGGCGACCGTGGACACCAATGTCGCATCGACGGCGTCGGCGCTTGCCGACCTCACCAACCGCGTCCTGTTCGGCGACCTCTGGCAGCGTCCAGATCTATCTGCCCGAGACCGCAGCCTCGTGACCATGGCGGCCCTGGTGGCGATCGGGCAGCCTGAACAGCTTCCTTTCCATGCGAACCGCGCGATGGACAATGGCCTGACGCGTGCAGAGGTTTCCGAGATCGTCACCCACATCGCTTTCTATGCCGGTTGGCCAAGAGCCATGTCCGCCGTTCCAGTGGTGAAACGTGTTTTCGATCAGCGCGAGACACCAACGGTAAAGGAGTCGACCGTGACGACAGAAATTAAAATCACACGCGCGGGGAATGGCAAGGCATCCGCACCGGAACAGTACTTCACGGGCAAAGTGGAAACGTCAGGATTCTATCGTGGCGATGCGCCGGCAAGGATTGGCGGCGCGACGGTGTCGTTTTCCGCTGGCGCCCGTACTGCATGGCATACCCATCCGCTTGGCCAGACGCTCTTCATCGTCTCCGGGAAAGGTTGGGTTCAGAAGGCGAATGGCCCCGTCGAACAGGTCGGCGCGGGTGATGTCGTCTGGATCCCGCCGCATATCAGACACTGGCATGGCGCCTCAATGGACGAGGGGATGACGCATTTCGCGGTCGCAGAAGCCCTGGACGGGAACTCGGTCACCTGGATGGAAAAGGTCTCCGACGACGAATACAATAAGGGCCGTCTGCTCGACTGATGACCCAGGTGCACCCCAGGAGGACGCGATGACACGTGAATTTCTCCGACGCCGTTTTCTGCAAGCGCTATCCCTCGCCGCGGCCACACTGCCGGTCATGATCTCCGCGCTTGGATAGTTCACGCTGTTGAACGAAAACGCTGGAGAGGTCGCGGATGCGCCACGTGCGTATCCCCGCTTCCGGCTTACTCACTCATGCGGATCCCCCCGGCATGAAAGAGATGACGTGTCATTCCTCGACTATCCATAATTCGCAGACATATACAATATGCGCATGAAACAATGCGTCGACAGTCCGCGTTCTGCCGGAAAATGCAAAAATTAACAGAGACTTAAGCAATTCGGATACTTCTTGCACATTAGTATGACTTATGTGACGGTGGTTTCTTGCGCTCGGGTCTTTCATATTCATTTGCTCGGATCTTCAAAGCTCTCCGCGGTCTCGGAAGCGACCGGGGCGGCAATGTCGCGATCGTCGTTGCGCTCACCCTGGTGCCGATGATCGTCGCAGTCGGCGCCAGTTTTGACTACATTCGTACCTACAATGTCCGCCAGAGGATGCAGAGCGACCTCGACACGGCGCTGATCGCCGCAGTCAAAGAGATCGATACCGACGACACCGTCGCTCTCAAGCAAAAAGTTTCCGACTGGTTCCACGCACAAGTGGAAAACAGCTATACGCTTGGCGACATCGACATCGATACATCAAACCATAAGATCACGGCGACGGCGAGCGGCACGGTTCCGACGACGCTGATGAAGATCGCCAACATCGACACCGTTGACGTCAGCGTGGCAAGCGCCGTCAAGGGGCCGGCCACCTCCTATCTCAATGTCTATATCGTCATCGACACATCACCGTCGATGCTTCTGGCGGCAACAACGGCCGGCCAGACGACCATGTATTCCGGCATCGGCTGCCAGTTCGCCTGCCACACGGGCGATGCGCACAAAATCGGCAAGACGACATACGCAAACAACTATGAATACAGCACGGCCAAGAACATAAAGCTGCGCGCCGACGTCGCCGGAGATGCCGTCAAGGACGTGCTTGCCCTGATCGACACCTCAGACAGCAATCATCAACGCATCAAGGTCGGATTATATAGCCTCGGCGATACCCTCACGGAAGTCCTGGCCCCGACGCTGAGCACGGACACGGCGCGAACACGCCTAGCAGACTCAAGCTACGGTCTCACCAGCGCGACCTCGAAGGCAGCCACCTATTTTGACGTGTCGCTTGCGACGCTCAAGCAGAAGGTCGGGACCGGCGGGGACGGAACCTCCACGAACTCGCCGCTCAAGCTGGTTCTCTTGCTGACGGATGGCGTCCAGTCGCAGCGCGAATGGGTGACCGACAAGGTCACATGGTCGAACAACAAAGCAATTTCCGGGGCATACTGGAACAAGGTGGCGCCTCTCAATCCGGACTGGTGCGCCTACGTCAAAAACCAGTCCGCCACCATGGCGGTTCTCTATACCGAATACCTGCCGCTCACTTCGGATTGGGGCTACAATGCGACCGTCGGTTCGACCATGGCAAGCGCCAACTGGAAGAGCACCTATGGTGGCACCATGCAAAGCGGCGTGTCGTCCAGCATCACGAGACGCGACTACATTCCCTATGCGCTTTCCGATTGCGCATCTTCCAAGAGCCTGTTCATATCAGCATCGTCGTCGGCCGAGATCACGGCAGGCCTGTCGGCGCTGTTCACCCAATATCTCGCATCCGTTCGGCTGACCCAATGAGGCCAGGGAAACGCTTCGCATCGCTGCACCGCCTGCTTGGCGATCGCAAAGGGGTCGCTGCGATCGAATTTGCGATCCTGGCTCTGCCGCTCTTCATCATGATCTTCGGCATTATCGAAGTGTCGCTGATGTTCTTCGTCAACTCGGCGCTGGACGCTTCGGTTCACAAGATCTCCCGGATGATCCGTACCGGCGAGGTGGCGTCCTCGAAGATCACGCAGGCCGATTTCAAGGCCAGAATTTGCAATGACATGCTTCTCTCGTTCAGCTGTTCCAGCGATCTCCTGGTCAAGGTGAACGTGCTCTCGGACCTCTCGTCCGCCGCCAGCGCCGATCCCATCGACGACAGCGGCAATCTCACGGTCACCGAGACCTATGATATCGGCAAGGGCAGCGACTACGTCCTGGTTCAGACGTTCCTGCCATGGACTGCCGTCGTGAATTTCTTCAGCCTATCGAGCGCCAAGCTTGCCGACGGCCGCTACCTGCTCGGATCTTCCGTTCTGTTCCGCAACGAGCCTTTCTGACATGATGAGACGGAGCCAGTCCTTTTTCCGCTTTGCCCGATCCCTCGCCCGTCATCTCATGCGCGACCGGTCGGCGGCTTCGGGCGTGGAATTCGCGCTCGTGTTGCCGATCCTGGTGATGCTCCTGTTCGGCACCGTCGATCTCGGCCATGCGCTGACAGTCAGCCGAAAGATAGATGAGATCGCCTCTTCCACAGGCGACATGATTTCACAGCAGGGCTCCTGGACGAAGTCCGATGTCGCCAAGCTTCTCTCCGGCGCCAGCTTCATCCTGCAGCCTTATGAGACAACAGGGCTGACGATCACCGTTGCGGTGGACGATATCGCGAAGAGCGGCAGCGCAACGGTCAACTGGTCTGCAGCACTCAACACCTCCGCACTGAACTCCGGCTCGGCGAGCACAATCGAGGTCCCTTCGGAGATCCAGGATGACGGCGTGCAGGTCGTGCTGACCCGGGTGCAGTACACATTGACGACGCCGGTCTCGGCGTTCTTTTCAAACTTCACCGGGCAGAATGGCTACAGCTTCGATCGCCATTACTTCAATCGCCCGAGGGTCGGCGACACGATCACCTACAACTGAGCCGAGAGAGCTGTCGCAATCGGCTGGACGTCCCAGGCTCACTTGGGCAGCCTGACAACGCCGTATGGATTGAACTTGAACTCATCCGGTTCGTAGGTGGAATCGAAGGAGAGGCTTGCACGGCGATCCCTAAGCGTCGGCTCGAGGCCCCGCTGCGCGATCTCGTCGGCAACCGCATCCATGATGGCGACGATCTGTCTTTCGCTGCCAGCCGTCTCAGGCACATAGACCTCCGGCAATCCGACGAGATGGAAACCGACGCTCTCCAGGTACCCCGGAACCGATAGCGGCCGCTTCGCAAAGGCCAGTCGGCCGATCCGCTGCTGAGCCAGCGGGTCGGCGGCCTTCAGCGCCTCCGCTCCTTGCCGGATCAGCTCGCTCCATCGGTCGAGGCCGTGGGCAATGCCGGCGCTTTCACCCTTGACAGCAACCGCTCCCGCATCGATCAAGCGTTCGACGAGGCGCAGCGCCAGCATAGAAACCTTCACCGTCTCTGCCTGCGTCACGCTCGGCCCGAGGACATAGAGGACCGATTGATGATCGGCGACGGCTTCCTCGTCTGCCGGGCTCCATGCATCGGCTTCGACCCGGTCCCAGCACACGGCGAAGGACTGGACCATCCGGTCATCGGGCTCGGCCTGGGAGTAATTCTCGTCGACGCTGAAGCCCGTGGCGAAGTCACGGATCGCCTGTGATGCGGCCTCGGACAAGGCGCTGAGGTTTCGTTCCCTGCTGAGGAAACATAAGACATGCCTGGGCGTTACCGACGATCCCGCCGCCGCTTGCACCGCCGTTTCCTCGCCACCATGAGGGCTGGGTTCCTTCGCCGATGACTGCTTCCAGCCGACCAACGCCCCGATGGACGCCAAGAGTGCGCGACGCAGGAGATTCAAGATCGATGCCT
Organism: Rhizobium sp. 01N447_2; assembly: GCF_056399245.1. Taxonomy (NCBI): domain Bacteria; kingdom Pseudomonadati; phylum Pseudomonadota; class Alphaproteobacteria; order Hyphomicrobiales; family Rhizobiaceae; genus Rhizobium; species Rhizobium sp. 01N447_2. Next base: position 4,492 of record NZ_JBFTQY010000113.1, on the reverse strand, counting down.
TCCGTTCGGTCGAATGTTCGCAGCCTCCTCGCCTTGTAACCGGATGAAATCCGAAACGAAAGCAGGATCAAGCGCCTCCGACAGTCCGGCATGCTGCCACCGAATTCGGCCGACCCGTTCAAGCCACAGCTTGCGCGCCGGTGATTTCCACGAGCGAGCCGCACATGAAGGCCGCTTCGTCCGATGCAAGGAAAGCAACGAGCGCTGCCACCTCCTCCGGCCTGCCGATACGGCCGTAAGGCACGAGTTTGTCGAGATCGGCGATCGTCCGACCAGAGCGGGTGACGCCGGCTTCGAGCATCGGTGTATGGATTTCACCGGGGCAGACGGCATTGACCCGGACCTTGTCGGGCGCATAGTCGCGGGCGAGGTTCTGGGTGAAGGCGGCGACTGCCGCCTTCGTCGTGTTGTAGGCGATGTGGTTCGGCGCGGGGTAGAGCCCCCATTGCGAGGCGGTGTTGACGATCGCGCCGCCACCGGCATTGATCATGTGCGGGAGGGCCGCACGGCAGAGATGGAACATCGAATCCAGATTGACCGCGAAGCTCGTCTGCCAGTCTTCATCCGACAGCGACAGCAGATTTCCGCGCCGGTTTATGCCCGCATTGTTGACCAGAACATCCAACCGTCCCTTGATCGCAAAGGCCTTCGCGACGAGGTCGACGCATTCCGGCTTCCGGGAGATATCAGCCGCGATCGCAGTTGCAGATCCGCCCGTGGCCTCTATCAGCGAGGCGACTTCGCCTGCCGCCTCTATGTTGGCGTCCGTCACCACCACGAAGGCACCTTCGTCGGCCAGCCTCCTGGAGATGGCCGATCCTATGCCGCCTCCGCCGCCCGTCACGACCGCGACTTTATTGACAAATCTTTTCATATCGAACCTCTTGGAGCTCTTTGCTTTTCGCAATTCCGGACACAAAACCGCTGCGCAGTTTTGCTGGAATTGCTCTATCTGATGTAGCTGCCGCCGTTGACGTCGAACGTCGCCCCGTTGACCGAGACCTGCGACGGGCGAAGCAGGAACGCCACCAGCTCGGCGATCTCTCCCGTTTCGGCCATCTCCCCGATCGGGATATCGCCAACTGCCGCATCCTTTCCGTGCCTCACCACGAAATTCTCGGCCATATCGGTTCGCACCCACCCCGGCGCGATGGAGACGGCGACGACGCCGTCGCGCCCGAAGCTGCGCGCGATCGATTTGGTGAGATTGATCAGCGCTGCCTTTGTCGCGCCGTATGGCATGGCGTCGGCTGCGTAGCCGCGCTGTCCGGCGCGACTTGCGATGTTGACGATCCGCCCGCCGCCGTTCTGCCTGAAATGCACGAGAGCTTCCTTGCACAGGTCCGCTGCCGCGAAGAAGTTCACCTGAAACTCCTTCTGCCAGGCGGCCTGCCAATCGGACGGATCGGCGTCAATCGAGATCTCGTTGCGGATGCCGGCATTGTTGACGACGGCATGGATGCGCCCCGCCGCCGCAAGTGCTTCGTGCCATAGCGCGAAGGCGCCGTCTGGACGGGAGAGATCGGCCTGGACGATCAGGCCGTTTCCGCCGAGCTTGCGAAGCAAAGCTTCTGCGCGCTGCCTGTCGCGCCCATAATGGATGATGGGCCGGGCTCCTTCCGCAGCCAGGCGTTCGGCGATGGCTGCGCCGATCCCGCCCGACGCCCCGGTGACGAGGACCGTCTGGCCGGCCAGTGCTTGAGGGTGAGACAACTTTGGCTCCTAACCGAGAAGGCCGACCTGGGGACCCCAGGTGTCGGACAGTGCGAATCCTGCAGCGAAAGGATCATCGGCGGAGATGCGCAGCTGCTCCCGGCCATAGACGAAGGCCCGGCCGGTTATTCTCGGCAGCACGGCGCGGCGGCCGCCCACCTCGGTCTCGCCGATCGCCTCCGCCAGGAATTCGCTGCCGATGATCGACCGCGACGTCCTGCGGTCTCCGACGGAGACCTCTCCGCGGGCGTAGAGCGCAGCGAGGTTCGCCGAGCTACCAGTCCCACAGGGCGATCGGTCGACGCGGCCGGGTTGCAGCGTCGTGCAGGTCCGCACCGCGCCATCGGCTTCCTGTCCACGAAACATCACATAAGCGATCTCGTCGATACCGCTGAGGACGGGATGGGCGACCGAGACCTGCCCTGACAGAAGCGACTTGAGCTCGATACCGGTTTCTGCGAGCAGCCGGGCATTGGCAGGCGCAATATCGAGGCCGAGTTGCTCGACATCCACGAGCGCGTAATAGACGCCGCCGAAGGCGACGTCGATCTTGATGCGGCCCCATTTCGGCGTCTCCACCTCCTTGTCCAGCGCTTCGGCGAAGCTCGGCACGTTGTCGAGGCTGACGGACAGGCACTGGCCGTTGCGGCAGGCGGCGCGTGCGACGATGAGTCCGGCGGGCGTGTCGAGGCGGACGACCGTCTCCGGCTCCGACATCGGCACCCGCCCGCTCTCGAGAAGTGCCGTGACCACGCAGATGCAGTTGCTGCCGGACATCGGGTGGGCGCGGTCGGCCTGGAGGACAATGAAGCCGGCATCCGCATCGCTGCGTGTCGGCTCGACCAGCAGGTTCACGGACATGGCGACGTTGGCGCGCGGCTCAAAGGTGACGAAGCGGCGCAGGCTGTCATCAACCGTGTTGATGTGGTTCATCTTGTCGAGCATCGTCGCGCCAGGTATCTCCGGCGCTCCTGCCACGATGACCTTGCCGATCTCGCCCTGGCAGTGGACCTGTAAGAGCTCCAGGGTCCGGTTCCAGTTCACTTGGCTGCCTCCGGCTTGATGTACCAGCCCCAGGGGGCCTCGCTGGCGAAGCGGGTGATCTGCTTGGTCTCGAGATAGTTGTCGAGGCCCCAGCGTCCGAGTTCACGGCCGATGCCGGATTCCTTGTAGCCGCCCCACGGAGCTTCCGTGAACGTCGGTTGCGAGCAATTGATCCAGACGATCCCGGCGCGGAAGGCGGCGGCAACCCGCTCGGCGCGGGTATCGTCCTTCGACATGACAGCCGCGGCCAGGCCGAAGCGGGAGTCGTTTGCGAGCTCCACGGCCTCCTCTTCTGTCTTGAAGGAGCGCACGCAGACGACCGGTCCGAATATCTCCTCCTTCCAAGCGTCGCTGTCGAGCGGCACGTCGGCCAGCACCGTCGGCCTGAGATAGAACCCCCTGTCGAATCCTTCCGGGCGGGTGCCGCCGCAGGCAACCGTGGCGCCGGCCTTCCGGGCGCCTTCGATCGCCGCGACGACCTGGTCGTACTGGCGTTTCGAGACGAGCGGGCCGAGAAGGGTTCCCTCGTCGAGACCATTGCCGATCTTGATCCTGTTCGTCTCTTCGACCAGCCGTTCGAGCAGACGGCCATAGATTGCTTCGTGCACGAGAACGCGGGAGGTGGCAGAGCAGACCTGGCCCTGGTTCCAGAAGATGCCGAACATGATCCATTCGACGGCCTTGTCGATATCGGCGTCCTCGAAGACGACGAAGGGTGACTTGCCGCCGAGCTCCAGGCTGACGCGCTTGATGTCGCGGGCGGCCGCGGCCATGATCTTCGAGCCGACCGGTCCGGAGCCGGTAAAGGCGAGCTTGTCGACCTGTCTGTGGTCGATGATCGCCTGCCCGGCGATCGAGCCTGCCCCCGTCACGATATTGAGGACGCCAGCAGGCAGCCCGGCTTCGTCGGCGACCGCCGCCAGCTCGAGCGCCGTCAGCGATGTCAATTCGGCGGGCTTGAGCACGACGGTGCAGCCGGCGGCAAGTGCCGGGGCGACCTTCCATGCCGCCATCAGCAACGGATAGTTCCAGGGAATGATCGCGCCGGCCACGCCAATCGGCTCGCGCACCGCCTTGGACGTGAACCGTGCGTCGGGAAGCGCGATCGCCTCCTCGGGATTGTTGTCGAGCTGTTCGGCCAGACCCGCATAGAAGTCGAAGCAGCCCGCCGCATCGGCGACGTCCCAGTCGGCCTCTGGAAACGGCTTGCCGTTGTCGAGAACTTCGAGGCGGGCGATCTCGGCCTGACGGGCGCGGATGCCGTCCGCGATGGCGCGGAGATATCCGGCGCGCCGGGCTCCCGTCAGCTTCGGCCAGCCATCCCTGTCGAAGGCGCGGCGCGCGGCCTTCACGGCGAGGTCGACGTCTTCGGCCGTTGCGGCGGCGATCCTGTGGATCACCTCCTCAGTCGCCGGATTGATCACCTCGCAGGTTCCGCCCTTGGCCGGTTTCACCCATTGCCCATCGATGTAGAGTTCGCTTCGCATAGTCACTCCCTTCGCCTTGCGTCGACGCCGCTCTCAGAAACGGTCGACGCGATAGGGTTTCATGTCGACGGGCGGTTCGACGCCCGTGATGAGATCGGCCATCAGGCGGCCGGTCGTCGCCGCATATGTGAGACCAAGATGTCCGTGGCCGGTCGCGTACCAGACGTTGCGCCGCTTGGCGGATCGGCCCATCACCGGGACGGTGTCGGGCAGCGCCGGGCGATGCCCCATCCACTCCGTCGTCTGCC
>NZ_JBFTQY010000112.1:0-15313 GCF_056399245.1 Rhizobium sp. 01N447_2 | reverse complement strand
GCAGACGGTATTCAATAATCTCGTCAGCCGAAAGGGGCTGTCGCAAGAGCAGGCCCGCCGGCAGATGGCAGTGACCGAGCCGTTCGACGCATGGTCCACGTTTGTCGAAACACTTACATTTGACCCAAAGGAATAGATTTTTTGAGCAACGAAAAAGTTGTCAAGTTTGCCCAGGAACTCCTGATGGAAGAGGAGCGAAGCGCGATCGGCCCCGGAATGATCAGTACAAAGATCGATCAGGTTCTGATGTTCAAACCGGCCTGGAAGGATGGACTGGATCGCGACGCTGCCATCAATGAACTGGTTCGCCGTTTCAGCATCTGGGTAGGCGCGGATTCCACCATCCAGAACGATGAGGGGCATAAAGCCTGGCTCAATGCAGGTCGGAAAGGCGACTGGCGTTACTGGCAGCGTTACCGCGAATATCTCGAAGGAAAAATGTCGGTTGTCGCGGTGGAGGGGCTCGACCGGTCGACGGACACCATACTTGGCCTGCTGGAAGACCCCGCACGTGACGGACCGTGGGATCGGCGCGGGCTGGTGGTCGGCCACGTCCAGTCGGGCAAAACGGGAAACTATACCGGGCTGGTCTGCAAGGCGGCCGACGCAGGGTACAAGATTATTATCGTACTCGCCGGCCTCCACAACAATCTCAGATCCCAGACGCAGATGCGGCTCGATGAAGGGTTTCTTGGCTATGAAACCCGACCGATCGCCGATGATATCCGTGAGATCGGCGTTGGCCTCATCGACCGGGATCCGTCCATTCGCCCGAACTATGTTACCAACCGGACCAATAACGGCGACTTCAGCACTGCCCGGGCCAACACCCTCGGGATCACCCCGGAACAGCGCCCCTGGTTATTCGTAATCAAGAAAAACAAGACGGTTCTGGAGCGACTGCTCGGCTGGATAAGGCATCACGTCGCAGATGGTCAGGATGAGAACGGGCGCCGGATTGTGCAGCGGCTGCCACTCCTCCTGATCGATGACGAAGCCGACCACGCCTCGGTCGATACGGGAGAACAGGTTTTCGGTGAGGACGGCGCGCCCGATGAGGAGCACCAACCGACCGCCATCAACAGTCTTACGCGCAAGATCCTCCATACTTTCACGCGCTCGGCCTATGTCGGATATACCGCGACCCCGTTCGCAAACATCTTTATTCACGAAAGAGGACAGACCAAAGAGGAAGGTCCCGATCTTTTTCCATCGGCGTTCATCGTAAACCTGGCGGCCCCCTCCAGTTATGTCGGTCCGGCACAGATCTTTGGATTGCAGTCAACCTCGGGGCGCACCGCCGGCCTGCCGCTGTTCCGGCCGGTCGCAGATCACACCGGCGAAGGCGGCAAAGGTGGCTGGATGCCGCACACACACAAGAACGGCTATGTGCCGCTGACAGACCGCGAAAGCGGTCTGCCGCTGACACTTGAACAGGCAATTGACTCGTTCCTCATTGCCTGCGCGGTCCGTGATCTCAGAGGCCAGGGCGACGCCCATTCCTCGATGCTCGTCCATGTGACACGATTTACGTCTGTCCAGAAGCACGTCCACGAAAGGGTCGAAAATTACGTTTCCGGGCTGAAGCAGCGCCTCGTCCGTCGGATTGGCCATAAGACCGCTGTCACCCGTCTGGAGCAGCTCTGGCTCTCTGATTTTGTGCCGACAAGCGCCACAGCACAGTCAGAATTTCCGGCTTTTGCAGACGACGCAAGCCTGCCCGCGTGGTCCGAAGTGCTGGAGATGCTCACGCAGATCATCGCCGACGTCGATGTCAGAATGATCAACGGCACGGCGAAGGACGCGCTGGATTATGCCGACCAGCAGGGACAGGGTCTGAAGGTCATCGCGATCGGCGGCGACAAGCTTTCACGCGGTCTCACTCTGGAAGGTCTTTGCACGAGTTACTTCCTGCGCACCTCCAAGATGTACGACACGCTGATGCAGATGGGCAGGTGGTTCGGTTATCGGCCGGGCTATATCGACCTGTGCCGGCTGTATACGACCGATGAGCTTGCTGACTGGTTCGGACATATTGCGGACGCGGCGGAGGAGTTGCGGGAAGAATTCGATCTGATGGCAGCAGCGGGTTCGACACCGCGGGACTATGGGCTGAAGGTTCAGTCCCATCCGGTGCTGCTCGTGACATCGCGGCTCAAAATGCGATCAGCGCGAAGCCTCATGCTGTCGTTCAGCGGTCAGGTGTCCGAAACCGTATCGCTTTTTTCCGAGAAGGGGGTCTTGCAACGAAATCTGGACGCGACGGCCAGCCTTGTGCGCCAGCTCGGGCCCGGAGAGAATGACCCCGTTCGGCAGCGCGGTGACAGTACACAGCGGTGGAAAGGTCGTCTGTGGAATGACGTTCCCGCAGCGCAGGTCATCGATTTCCTGAACGCATACAAGACCCATCCCGACGCCTACAAGGTGAACAGCGTTTTGCTTGCCGAGTTCATCACCCGGATGAACCTTGAAAGAGAACTTACCAGCTGGACTGTCGCGGTGGTGGGCAGTGGACGCGGAAAATCCTTCCCGCTGACGGAAGACCTTGAAATCCAGATGCTGACGCGCGCGGCCGAGGGATCCGCCGGCAAATATTCGATCGGCCGATTGCTTTCACCGCGGGACGAGGCGATCGATCTGACGGACGGGGAGTGGCTCGCTGCGATGGATACGACAAGGAAGGGCTGGAAGCCTGACCCGGCACGATCGAAATCAACAGAAGGGCCGGACGAGCCATCAGGACCATCTATCCGCAAACTCCGGGGTGAAGGTATTCCCGGACAAGCCGGTCATCCCGAGCGCGGATTGTTGCTCCTCTATGTCCTCGATCCGGCAGAGGCCGGGGGCCACATTGACCCGCTCCTCCCTCCTGTCGTTGCGTTCGGTATCAGCTTTCCGTCAAGTCACTCAGGCACGAAGGTCGAGTACAAGGTCAACAACGTTGCATGGACACAGGAGTACGGCGGTGCTGACTGATACTGACGAGCTGGAAACTGCATGGCGTGCCCTGGCCGGCCAGACAGCCGAAAAAGGCTGGTTGACTGTGGCGCTCGGTCACTCCAGTCCGCGATTCAGGGGTGGCATAGTTTTTCCTGAAGGAGGGGAAACCCTTCTGGTCGGCTTTAATGTTGGTTCAGAACTCCGGAAGGCCGATCTTCCTGAAGGAACCGGTTTCCGGGTCGAGATCTCAAAGGAGAGTTTCTCGGCCGGTTTTAGCACCTGGTTATGCCTGACGCGTCAGTCGGGCGCCGGCCGTGATCTGTTCGTTCAGATGGCAGCTGATATCGTTTCTGCGCTCTCCCGCGCGACGACACAGTCCGATTCGTGGCTTTTGAGCCTCATGCTGGCCAGGATCCGGGCATGGCAGGAGTTCATGCGCAAACCACGCACTGACCTCCTGCGCCCCGAGGAGGAGCTTGGTCTGTTTGGCGAGCTCACTTTCATGCGGGAAGCGATCGCCGGTGGAGCGGCCGTTGCAGACGTGGTGCATGCATGGAACGGTCCCTCACGAAGCCTCCAGGATTTCCAGACCGCTGTGATCGGCGTCGAGGTCAAGGCAACGCTGTCGGTGAACAGCTTTTCTGCACATATCAGCTCACTGGAACAGCTGGACGGAATGAGAGAACGGGCCATCCTTCTGGCCGCCATCCGTTTCAGTCTGCACGACGAGGGTCAGACCCTTCCCGAGCTGATTGTCGCGGTGAGGCGACTTGCCGCCGACGCGGGCGTAGTCTCTATACTTAACCGGACGCTTATGCTGTCCGGTTTCGTGGACGAGGCTTCGCAACTCTACAAACGCCGGTTCACCGTCATCGATACTCGACTCTTCGAGGTGACCGAAACGTTCCCCGCCTTGGTCCGCAGCAGGACAGGCCCGGTGATCCGCTCTGCCGAATATGAAATTGATCTAGATCTTGTGGCTTGCGTCCCTCTGACGCTTGGAGCCGCAATGCAGCAGTATGGAGTCTTCAGCGAATGACACTTGAGGAATTTCTCGTCCAGACGCAGTACGAGGTGCGGTCCATGGTATCGGACCGGATGGTCGCCGGAACCTATCTCAAGGATGAAGCGGCATTTACGGACGTTGTGATGCAGCACATGGCAGAATGCGGGATGACATTTGATCCTCGTGTCCTGCATATAGAGCGTACCGTTTCGGGTTCGAAGCTGAAGCTCAATGGGTACGCGGTCTCCGATGATGCTGATCAGGTCGATCTATTTGTCACCCTCTACGATGGCGTTGATACCGTCCAGCCTATCGCTGATGCGGACGTCGTCCGCGCCGCAGAACAATGCCTCAAATTCCTCGGAAAATCAGCCGATGGTAAACTCGTGGCAGCGATCGACCCCTCCGATGACGCCTATGAGTTCAGCCTTACGATCAAGGATTGCTATGAGGATCTCGAGCAGATCAGGGTCTACATTCTGACGGACCGCCAGGCAAAGACGCGCGTCTTCAAGCCGCGGGATGTCGCGGGAAAATTGGTCCGGCTTGAGGTCATGGACATCGAACGTCTCCACCGTCACTGGTCCGAAGGCAAACCTCGCGATGAGCTTGTGGTCAGTTTCGAGGAAGTCTGTGGCTCGCCCCTGCCCTGTGTCTATGTCCCGGGGGAAAACGAGGAATATGACTACGCGCTCACGGCAATTCCCGGGGCGACGCTGCGGCTGCTGTATGAGCGCTACGGAGCAAGGCTGCTCGAAGCCAACGTACGATCATTCCTCAGTCAGACCGGCAAGGTCAACAAAGGCATCCGGGATACGCTGCGTGATGCACCCGAACGTTTCATGGCCTACAATAACGGTATTGTACTGATTGCCGATGAAGCGAGCCTTGCACGCGCAGCCGACGGGTCTATGGGGCTTGCATGGCTCAAGGGCATGCAGATTGTAAACGGCGGCCAGACTACTGCGTCGATATATTTCACAAAGCGCAAGCATCCTGACATTGATCTCACTCGCGTACGTGTTCCCGCAAAGGTTATTGTCCTACATTCCCATAACCCCGACGCCGAGGAGCTGCTGATCAGCGATATCTCGCGATATGCAAATAGCCAGAACGCGGTGAAAGTATCGGACCTTTCAGCAAACAAGCCGTTTCACGTCGAGCTGGAGAAGCTCGCGCTCTCAACCTATTGCCCGGATGGTACCAGCAGGTGGTTCTACGAGCGTGCGGCTGGAAGCTACAACGTAATGCTTGCCCGTGAGGGGACAACGCCGGCCAGACTGCGACAGATTAAGGAATCTGTCCCGCCCGGTCGAAAGATCACAAAGACCGATCTGGCGAAATACGTTCAGGCCTGGGGGCGAAAACCTCAGATTGTGTCCCTCGGCAACCAGAAAAACTTCGACCGCTTCATGTCGGATGACGACACCGTCACCTCAGTTATTCCTGACGTCTCGAGATACAAGCACGCGATTGCGCAGACTATCCTTTTTCGAACGGCTCAGAAGATCGTGCGGGCCGGGGGATTCCAGGCGTACCAGGCAAACATCACCGCCTACACTGTCGCGTCATTGTCTGAGATTGCCTGCAGCAGGTTGTCACTGGATGCCATCTGGCAAAAGCAGGGCCTGTCATCGCAGCTTTCCGGGTACATCAGCAAGCTGGCCGCGCGGGTGAACGATATCCTCAGGGACGATGCGGGAGCCCGGCAGGTATCGGAATGGGCTAAAAAGGACGAATGCTGGGAAAGCCTGAAAGCATCGTCGCTACCGCCTCCACCCGCAGATGTCCCTGAAATATCGCGTAGTCACGCATGACGGGCGGTGTTCTCTCAGCGTCGTTCAGTGGTGCTGTGTTCAAGCGATTGAGTGCAGTCGAGACGGACATCACTCGCTCCAACCAGCACGAGTTCAACGGATCAAGGCCCCTGATCGGACTGTTCGGGAAGGAGCATCCGCAAAAGTTGCCAACAGACTTTATCAGGATGTCTGACGACGGCGGTGTCCTGGCTGAAACCGGGATGCTCACGTGGTATGACGCCCGGGCTCGGCATCCCACGCGATCCGAGTACAGGCTGTACTACTACGACAATTTGGTGACCGCGAAGGCGCGCGAAGGCGACTTTCTCCTTATCGGTAAGAGGCACGACGGTTCGACGCTCGTTTTGATGGCTCCCGGTTCCGGCTTGGCGGCAGCCCGAATTGCATGGTTGTTCGGGATCGAAGTTGAGCCAGGTGCCGCGTTTGCCGCTCTGGACCTCAGCGAAGACGAGCGCTCGGCCCTTGGTGATGGGCTCGGAATTTCGCCAGACACAGGATCATTGTGGGAAAGCGAGTTGGATCCGGTCTTGTCGGATGATGGGAAAGGCGTGTTGCCGGCTATCCGGGCGGTACAGCAGCTTGTCGGCCAGGAACGAGACTGGAAGAGTGGTGGTGACTGGCTGACCGCGCCGGGCGAAGAGGATGGTTCTTCATCATCGCTGAATGACATTGCTCGTCTGCTTGCCGGTTCCGGCTTGGCGAAGTTGCCCAGTTAATAGCGATGAGCCGGGAAATGTCGGTCCTCTAGTGTGCCCTATTTGCGTGGGGTTTCTCAATATCAACTTGGCGTAGCGAAGACAGTCTTGTCTTTAGCATTCCTTTATATGCGTATAGTCACCGTTACCCTTTGCCATGTGGATGTGAACGGCGTTGTGGCAGTTCGGGCAAGGAGGGCGAAATCTGCGGCTGTTACCCTGTATTCTGATGCCTTTGTTGGCTATCGGGATGATGTGGTGGGCTTCGATATAAGGAGCTCCGTAGAGCGAGTTGAAATCGTCATCGCATATTTCGCATCGGGATGCGTTTTGCTCTTCAACAGACTCACAGCAGGTGTGCTTCTTTCCGTACGGATGTGTGTGACATACGTTCCAAGCCCTTCCGGCAGCGACCAATCATCGGCATCCTGAACGTCACCGATATTTGCCCACCGCTCGTGCGTAACGAATTTCTTATCAGTGGAGGCTACAGCGAACAGTCCTTCGAAGGACCAGTTTTTCCGGCGATCCGTGAAAAGCAGGATCGGATACCCCGCCTGGGGCTGCTCCAGCAGGACCTTGTTTTCTATCTCATCGTAGGAGATCGCATCCTTCCTGGCCTTGAACGCGTAGTTGTAAGCGGTCATTGTCTCATCGAGCCAGCCGTCGTGCTCATGCGAGCCGGGACGGGTTTTGATGACAACCGCACGGGCTTTTTCTCCCGACCTGACCCAGTTTATCCCCTGTTGCGGCGTGTTGCCGATAACGAAGTCCGGTCCATCGTAGTAAGGGGATTCAGGGACTTTCGAGACATCAAAGGGGTTTCGCTTGCTGATCAGCACGCCTTGCTTGATATCGAATAGTTTCTCCGCACTATTCAAGATCACTGTAATTTCTCGGCATTTTGCGATCGCGCTAGGCGTCTCGGAAGGTCCTCTTTCCAGAGACAGTTTGCGTAGGTTACCTCCCATGTATAAATTTAGAAAGCCCAGATAGCGTTGCTGCTCCGTGGTGAAGAAGGTCATCCAGTGGAGTAAGTCGCCAATGCGCTCTTGAAAGGATCGGAACCAACGACCCTATTATTGGAACAGCGCTAACGTTTTGAAATCCCTCAGCGGTGGCGTCGGTTTGTCGCGGAACGAATGATACGGGACCGTTTTCGGGCTGTCAGCCGTTGGGTAGAAGATGCCAAAAAGCGGACGTTGTCTCATGTCGTTCCGAGACCCATTGCGGCGGGCATCATCGCGACGGTAGGTCAATAGAAACGGTCATAGTCGCCGCCGAAATTACCCAGCTCAGCCAAGTCGGCCAGCACGGTGATGGTTAGTTTGAGCAAGCGGCGCATGCGGGCCGGATCGTCCCACTGGTCATGACCGTGTTTGCCGCCATGGAAAAGATTGTTCCGCACGGTCTTCGCGTAGGCCACGACCTTGTCGAGGTCAGCAGTGTTCGGAGAAAAGGACAGATTCTCGAAGTCATGTTCCGGGTCGCCGACGATCTGGCGCCGGGGCTTTTCTGCAAGGAGCGCTTCCGCGGCAGGTGATACGATATAAGCGGCGCGATGCGCTTTCACGAACTTGTCCCAACTGGGATCGGCACGCGCGCCGATGACCTCGTTCTTCAGGAAGCGCTTTTCCTTCAGCGCGAACTCGAAGCGGGAGAACCAGTAGAAGAAGTCAAACGCTAGATCGCGCATGTCCTGACCGATATCATCATGGCGCATTACACTTTCGGCTCCCAATGGTTGGTCCGGCCAGACCACATTCCAGGATAGGCAGATGGATGCGGCCATGGACCTGATGATTATACCCGCGCATGCTCTATCGCGCATCTTCCGCTCAGCGCGCGCCACCCGTGGTGCCCCTCGCCTTACTTGGTGGTCCGTGCCAATGAGCGTGCGATATCGACGATGTCGTCGCGCGAGGCGGTTGGGTCCTCTTTGTTCCAGGCAACCCCAAGCCCGATCCTGAAGTCGATGCCTCTGACCGCCTTCAGTTCGAAGGCCCGGTTCGGCAGGCCCTCGGTCCATTCCGGCGCAAAGCCGATGCCAAGGCCGGCCGAAACCAGTGACACCAGTGAATAGGTGTCGTCGCAACTGTAGGCGATGTTGCGGGTCAGATCGTATTCCTCGAACTTCTCGTTGAAGTACCGCTCTGTGTAGGAGAGGTTCTTGCGATTAAAGGCGATGATCTTCTCCGAGCGCAGGTCGTCGATGCAATCTCCGCCTGCTCCGCCAGCCGGTTGCTGCGGGAAACCGCCAGCAGATAACGCTCATGGGCGATCGAGGCGAAGCGCAACGAGCCGATGTTTTCCACCGGTCTGATGAAGCCGAGATTGATCTGGCCGTTCTCCAGGCCGCGGATGATGTCGCCGGTATTGCCGCTTGAGATATGGATGCGGATATCCGGGTACTTGCGGGCGATCTTTGCCAGAAACGCCGGCAGCACGCCGGTGGTCGCCGGATAGACGGTGCCGATCCTGATCTGCCTTATCGTCTTGCCGGCCACCGCCCTGGTGATCTCGGCGGAAAGATCGACCTCGCTCAGGATCCCGACGCAGCGCTCGTGGAAGATCTCCCCTGCCCGCGTCAGTTCCACCCGCCTGGTCGAGCGGATGAACAGCGCACAGCCAAGCTCGCGCTCCAGCGCCTGCACATGGTTGGAAAGTGCTGGCTGGGCGATGCGCACCTTGGCGGCCGCCCGGCCGAAATGCAGTTCCTCGGCCACCGCGACGAAGTAGGAGAGCTGGCGTAGTTCCATGACGAGAGCTCCGCCTCTTTCTATAGCGCGCTCGGCCGGATGCCGGGCGCAATTGCTCCCAGCGTGCCTTGCACGTTGATGACACTATGAATACGGTGTATCTATAACATCACTCTCGATACGTCAATACCCTGTATCGAAATAAATACGAGGTCTTCGTGAATCCATCTCAAGCGCGAGCCGCCCGCGCGATGTTGAAGCTTGGCGTTCGGGAAGTTGCCGAATTGGCAAAGGTGACAGCGAACACAGTGAGCCGCGTCGAACAGGATGATGCAGGCCCGCGCGGGCCGCAACCCGTTACAATAGACGCCATCAAACGCGTGTATGAAGAGCATGGTATTATTTTTTTTGAAGAAGGAAACGCGCCCAACGGGGGCAAAGGTGTCCGACTCACGAGATAGATCTAACTGTGATGAAAAAAACGCATCCAGATCATTGGTCGTAACTAAGCAGGATAGAGCATCAGATTCCTAATCTGGGGGTCGCGCGTTCGAATCGCGCCGGGATCACCATTAATATCAAGAGCTTAGCCGTCTTTAGCTTGTTTTCATGTTGCATTTTTGTTGCATATGGTTCCCTTGATTTACAATCATTTCAATCAGCTATCGGCAAATCCACGCGACATGGAACGCAACATGCCAGCTGATCTGCAGGAGCGAGGGCTGGAATCTAAAGATCTGTCGCGTAAGGCAAAGGACGCTATGCTGAACTTTGCGGGATTATAGCCAGTAGAGCGGCACGGCCGAATGCTGCAACTGGGCGACAACCAAGGGAAAAGAAGATGGCCGAATGGCAAACGACCGAACCACCGCTGGGCACTGAGATCGAATACCAGCGAGATAGCGGTCAGGTGGAAGCGGGTAAGCTCGACACTGCCGGAAAGTTCGGCATGGCACCAGCGGGTAAGGCGCCCAGGATGAGGCAGCAGTATCGCCGGGAAGGCATGGCTGAGATGTTTGAGGTCACGCGTTGGCGGTCGATTAATGACTGAAGCGGGTGAGGATTACGACATCGATGCAGCGCTGCATCAACTCCACAATAGTCTCGCTAACGAAGAGGGATTGATAAAGCGATCCAGAGGCTCGTCCCGATGGCCTGAACTATTATTACTTCATTCCAGAGGCCTCAGATTGAAGATGGACCCCAACAAGAATCATGGCAGGGCCCATATTCATTTGGACTACGGCAGGGTTCTGCATCAGGCCAGCTACGCCGTAGACACCGGCGAGCGACTGGCAGGTGAGGAGTCCCGCTTTGACCGCAAAATAATGAAATGGATTATCTTAAATCGCGAGGAGTTGCTCAAAATTTGGAGCGAACTCCGAAATAGTCGAGGGCAGGGCGAAGCCGAAGTCTTAGTCCGTCACTTAAAGGGCGATATAGACGATTGAATATTTAAAGGAGGGAGATCAGCCCGGAACGAGGCAGATCAAGCTCAATCGGGCCATAGCCCCTTATCGGGGCGCAGCGGAAAAAGGTTACCGCCGAGTACTCGAAGCGCCAGGCCGACTAAAGCCCGGCGCACGAGGTTGTCACGCTACCCGTGCCAACGGCTGTTTCCGCTTCTTCGCCTTCTGAAACCATGTGATGCCCAATGCCCTCCAGAAGGTGATTTTGTGACTGGCGGAGAAGACCTTCGCCTCTTCCTCCGCGGCGGATAATAGGTCTACCATGGCGACCGTGATGTCGTCGGGAAACACGAAGTCAGAGTATTTTGGCTCAGTCATGAGCATTTCGACGGCCTTGATTTGAGATGCGGTCAGTGGGCCGATTTCAGCGTTTGCAAGCACCTCTAGGATTTCCCGGGCGCACATTGGCCCACGTCTCGCTATGAGAGCTTCAACCTGCTTGACCGCTATAGTTTGACGCGCGCCGGTGCCTGTGTAGGCGTTCGGGCTTTTCATGACCTTGATGTTCGCCCTGGCGCATACAAGCTCAAGCGTCTGCGCGTCCTCGTCCGCCGCTGCAAGTGCCGCCTGGTGGAGTTGAAGGGTCGTCACTGCCAAACGATCAGTGTTCTGCCCGATGAACGCTTTGGCTTGGGTCGTGGTGTTGCTGGCCTCGACGATCATTATTGGAATCTGGTCGATATGGGGGTTTGACGCGGCCGCAATCGCGGTGTGCTGACCATCCAACACCTTCAATATTGTTTCGCCTTCGCGCTCCGTATAGGCGCAGATCGGGGGCTTGAAGCTTGCCCAATCGAAACCCTCGATTATACGCCGGATTTGACGCATACCCTTTTCACTGATGTTTCGCTGATAGGCAGGATCTACGAAGAGGTCGGCCGGATTGACGAGCTCGAAAATCGGCATTCCGGTGGGGGGCAACTGCGGGGTCAATCCCGCAATACTTACGGGGGCGATAGGCCTGACATTGTCTTGCATTGTGCTTCCTCTGGCGGTTCGCCAGCGGTAGCCGGCCGCTGCTTTCTAGGGAGAGAGCCGAGTAGCTTTCCAACCCTGCATCCGGGAAGGCTTTCGGAAGCCATAACATCCACAGGTGTGTGTGCGACTCTGAAGCAAACGGTGGAAAACCATTCGCGCCTTAAACTGGATCGAGTCGATGTCTTTTTCGGCCGTTTGCAGTCCGCGCGAGGATATTTTTGCTACAGTGCTGGATAGCGATAACAAAGTGCTCGGATTAGCGTTATAACAATGGCTACTTCAGATACTTCAATATGGAGGCGGGATGAGCGAGCTTGTTGAGTACTCTTTCCGCATCATCGGGGCAAAGCCAGGCTCCATCCCGATGGTACGATTAGCAACCTATATGGCTGAATTTGGCCGTCTACTCGGCTGCCAAGAGAGCGTCCACTTTGACAAGATTGTCGATTCCAGCGTCGGCATCGTCGCTCTGGTGAGGCCGGAGGATGTGCCTGTGATTTCGCCTCGCGTGCGGGACGCCTCAAGTGGCTCTGCTGACGCAGATGCCGCGAGCCATTACCGGAAGCTCAACGAGTACCTGGGTGAGGATGGATGGTCTGCAGAGCTGCCACTTCCGAAGGGGGGGCAGGTAATAGCTTTCCCAGGGTCGGTAAAATCGGCACGAGCAATAAGGGTGGTGAACCAGCATACTTCGGTGCAGGGGCGTCTGATCCGCATAGAAGGCGGCGGTGAGCGGGTAAAAGTAGGGCTAGAGATAGACGGCGATTTGACCGCCAGGATCTCAGTGCCCGCGGAGCTGATCAAGGAGCTTGCCGCACTTTTTCACCAGCATGTGCGTCTTAGCGGGGACGGTCGCTGGAAGCGGGATAGCGATGGCAAGTGGTATCTCGACAATCTCAACGCTTCTTCTTTTGAGCGCCTCGACGATGTCCCCCTGTCGGAAGCCCTGGGTCGCCTACGGAACATTATTCCCGAAGGAGCCGGCGAAAAAATCATCAAAGCTGTTGACGAACTGCGAAGCGCCTAATGATTGTCGTTGATACGAATTTCCTGGTCTTGCTGATTGATCCAGCAAGTACACAAAACATCAATCGGCGCCGCGAACGCGTGCAGTACTTGATTGACCGGTTATCCAAGACCAGCACCGTCATCACTATACCCGCACCTTCCATCGCGGAACTCGTCGCGGGACGAGCGGACCGAGTGGAGGAAATTGTCGAAACCGTGAGAGGCCTTAGAGGGTTTTCAGTCCAGCCTTTTGATGAAGTCATCGCGATTGAGACCGGGGAACGCATAGCTGCTGCGCTCTCACGCGTCCATGCGAATGACAGGATACCTGGTTGGAAGGCGCACATGAAGTACGATGCCATGATCGCCGCTACCGCCGTAGTTCGGGGCGCAAGTCAACTTTACACCACTGATGGCGGCCTCGGCGGGTACCTCGACGGCTCCGGCGTGGAGGTTATTCAAATCGATGACCTAGATTTGCCGCCAGAAGATCCGCAAATTCGAATGCCTGTGTAGGGCTGAATGACCTCGCCTGATACCGCCACGCTCATAGAGGAGGACGCCGATCGGATTGCGGATATCTCGCGAGCGGATCTCCAGATCATGCTTCGTCGGGCCGCGCTGCTGTTGCGGAACTCAGGGTCGATCTCCTTCGAAGATGACATGGAAAAAGCGCTGCGGGACCTGGCCGACCAAAGACGCGCAATGACACGATCAGGTTCATCGTGTGATGGAGATGCCGGTTCGGTATTGTCGTCAAAAATCTGGGCCAAGTTCCACCTGAACACCTGCTTCGTACCGCTGTCCGTTGCGGGCCGCATACAGCCATAAACTCTGGTTATCCCTAGAAAATTGACGGACACAATCCCCGCCCGTTCTCCTCGGCAAGCAGGCTCCCTGGTCCACGCTCACCTCTCTCCAACCATTGTTTGGCAAGCATGCTCGTAAGTCACGCAATGTCTTAGAGTACACGGACGCGAAAGTTTTCGGGTCATCGTTCGAGATCAATCGGCTGCAGGCGACACCATAGTAAGATTTATTGTGGAAAGCGCCGCAGTATCTGGCGCTCGATCCTTCGTCTGTTCTCAGAAAATAGTTGCCTTCGATTTTGACTTGTTTGCTGCTGAGCGCCCCAAGGGAAAGGCGCTCTCCGGAATCAGAAAAATGAAAATTGCTTGGCTTCTTAGCGGCATCGGTAAAGCCGATTAGCGCCTCACAATAGTGGACTGGGTCGCTCCATAGGCCATTTGTTCCCCAATAGCGGGCTGTGTCGCTCCAAAAATCAGGATCTTTAGGAACATCCTCCGGTGTGCCTTTAAGGAGCAAGTCCAATATTTCCCTAAGGTATTTCTGTGTGCAGGCTCTTGTTTCCGACGCTTGCCGTGAGCTCAGTTCCGTAAGCTCCCTAGATATTCCGCCGGCCAAACCCG
This sequence comes from Rhizobium sp. 01N447_2, assembly GCF_056399245.1. Classification (NCBI taxonomy): domain Bacteria; kingdom Pseudomonadati; phylum Pseudomonadota; class Alphaproteobacteria; order Hyphomicrobiales; family Rhizobiaceae; genus Rhizobium; species Rhizobium sp. 01N447_2. The sequence continues at coordinate 1,268 of NZ_JBFTQY010000112.1, read as the reverse complement.
TAACTTCTTTTTTTGTAATCATTATAGACTGATTGTCGCCGGCAACTTCCACTGTGTCACTATTTCCGGTGATTTCGATTTCGGTGCTTCTAGCTAAGCAAAGCTCAAGGACGAGATTTGCGGCATCGCGAACACTCTGTCCTTCCGCGAAGGCCTCACACGGAAAACTAATTAACAAGACGACAGGCACCCAGTAATTGCGCATATTATTGGCTCKGTACGTATTTGTTGACTAGGTCAAATCCATGGTCGACCATGCACTTTCTTGCTTCGTTCGCCTGCTCACTCTGAACGGACGTCATTTCCTTCGAGATGCCACCAATTATTCCTTGCCACGCATGTTTGGTGAAGGTCGTCTCGCCTTTGACAGCGGCGCCGATGTTGCCTGTCAGAACATCTTTAAGTTTTGAACGCAGTTCCGCATCCCCCTTCGCAGTGAATGCCGTTTCGGTTCCGCCAGCCAAGCAGATTGTCACTAGCATTTCGGTTATTGATTGGATCTTATTCTCGAGGCTGTCTGCAGCAAAAGCCGATTCAGTATTTGTAGTAATTATCGCTAACAAAAGCAGCATGCGAACTAGTAATGCCATCCTTCCCTCCCACAAGATTTCCGTCCCGCCACGGACTATAATACTTCTTTAAGTTGTCGTCTACTATTGGCAACATGCCGCAAGTCAATTGCTCGCCGAATTTACGTGGTCATCGTTCAGCTAACCGGAAGCGACAAGACTGTCGCGTTATCTTGGAACACCCGCAGCCCCTTGTAAGAAGCATGCCGCAGCTTCCCGTCATGCGTCCAGGCTCGATATTCAATCTCCGCAACAAGCTCCGGCCGGACGAAGACCGCGTTCCGCTCCGCTTCCTCCCGGTATCGACAGCTGGCTTGCTGATGATCAGCTTGTCCATCTGCGCCCGGAGCTCGGCGGCGGATCGTTCATTAAAGCCGGTCCCCACTCCACCGACATAGACGAGCTCGTTTCCCTTGCGCGCCGCGAGCAGAAGCCGACCTATTCCCGCACGCGCGACTGTCGATCGCTGTGTCGCATTTCTAAATAGCTGAAGACGCGCCCAAAGTGACACTTCTACTTTGCACACAAACGGACATTCCAACTTCCCCGCCACAGATCGGCGGTGCGGATTTTACCGTCTTTCGCACCACGAAATCGAAGTCACGCCTGAACTTTCTGTCCCTGCTGCGCGGCGGCTATCAGGATTATGTGCTGGGTGACGCCGCATTCGATTATCTGAAAGAACGTCGCGGCAATCCG
>NZ_JBFTQY010000111.1:0-15801 GCF_056399245.1 Rhizobium sp. 01N447_2 | reverse complement strand
GCGACGGTCAGCGCAGCAACCGAGGTATCGCTGCTGTCGCTCTACGCCGTGGATTTCCAGATGTTGTCGAGCAGTAGTCCGGAGATCGCGGAGACCATCCGCAAGACGGCGCTGGAGCGGCGGGGCGGGCCGGCGAAGGAATAATCCAAGCCTTATGGCTGCGGCATTGCAGCAGCCGGTGGAGGTTACGCCTCGACCGGCTCATAGCGAGCTCCCAGACGGTCGAAAAGTTGGTGCTGTCAGGCGGAAAGACTTCCGGCGGCGGAAATGAAAGTACCAGCACCGTCAAGGAATACGAGCGGCGACGGAGAACCGATTTTCAATTCGATGCAGCGGATGGCCTGCCGGAAGGCAGTCCGCGCCGCGCAATCTTCCGAACTACGGTTTTGAGACTCACGGGCGTCGACATGACTAGGCCGGATCGGGCCGCCTGCGCTATCGACGTCTCGATGAAGTCGGCATCGATCTCGGACGGGTCGATCGGCGCATAGTCCAGACCATTCGCCGTCGGCATGAGAAGCCCTACGCGCAGGTCAGGCTTAAGTCGCTTCAGTCGTCGAACGATCTGACGGGCGCGAGACTTCGAATTGCCGTTTAGATATATGACGATCGCCGTGTCGACCCCGTCGATGGGAAAAGCGAGAGATCCTCGCGCGGCATGGTCGGAATATGATGACGTCGTTGACGTTGCTCCCTGGACCTCCAGCACCTGCGAAAGCATCGCGGCGGCCGCATCGTCCAGACCGCCGCGGCCTCCGATGCACAATAAGGAGCGGCCCTGGCCATCGGGAAGTTCCAGTTCGGAACCCGTTTCGAGACCGGCGTCCGATGCGGTCTCGTCCTCGTTCTCCTCCTCCTCTGCAATGTCCGACAGGTTCTCCACCAAAGACAGCGAGCTGGACGCCACCAGAATGATCTGGTTTTCCGACAATACGCCGCGCTGACGGTCGGTCTCGCCAAGCAGGAGCGCAGGAAGGCCCACATTGTCGTAATAGTCGACGAGATATTCCTCTTGCAGGAACTCCTCGGCGTTGTCGGAGGCTTCGTTCGGATCGCCCGCGAGCAGACGCTGGTAGAGCTTCTCGTGAGGCTCCAGAACCGGCTCGTTGCCAAGCAGGACATCGAGGACGCCGAACTGGGGGACATGTCTTCCGAGCACGACCAGACAGACAGTCAAAGGCGTCGAGAGCATCAGTCCCAGCGGCCCCCATAGCCACGACCAGAAGATTGCCGAAATAATGATCGCCAGAGGCGAAAGACCGGTGTTGGCCCCGTAGAGCCACGGCTCGAGCACGTTGTTGCTGATCAGTTCTGTCGTCAGATAGAGCGCGCCGACCCAGACCACGAGCGACCAGCCAGGCGCGATCGCGAGGGCCAGAAACAACGGAAGGATCATGCCGATAATCGCGCCGATATATGGCACGAACCGCAGAACAAGTGTGAGCAGCCCCCAGAGGATGGCGTTCGGAATGCCGAGCGCCCACAGGCCCATGGAGATCGGCACGGCGTAGAGCGTGTTCACCACCAACTGCATCAGCAGGTATCGCCCGACCCGCTTGCCTGCGTCCTGGAGAGCCGCGGTCGTCCGGTGAAGGTCTCCCAAACCAACCAGCCGGATGAAACGGTCGCGCAGGTCTTCTCGCTCGAGGAGCATGAAGATCACCAGCACGACCACGAGACCAGCGGTCGCGAAGGGGCTGATGAGCGGCAGAAGAAGGTTGCCTAGCGTCTGGATCGGATCGGAACGTGTAACGATCTCGACTGGCATCGGTTCGCGAGTCGTGGGCGTCTGGGCGGTCGGACTCTCGCTTTCGATGGCCCGCGTCTGGATTTCGGCGCCGACACGTTCGACCGCTCTGCTCAGATGGTCGAGGACGCCGTTTCCGGCGCCCGCTTGGGCGAGGGAATGAACCTTGTCGACCAGGTTTCTTTGATAGGTGGGGATGTTCTCTGCAAGGTTCGTCACCTGCGTCGCCACGACGATGCTGAATACGGCGATCGCGCAAAACGCCGACACGACGGCGAGAAGAACAGCGGCGATCTTTGGAACAGAGCGCTTGCGAAGGAAAGAGACGATCGGGGCCAGCGTGAACGAAAGGAGAAGCGACAGCGCGAGGGGAACGAAGATCTCCTGGCCCAGCCGGAGGATGACGGCCACTCCAATGAGGATCAATATTGTGCTGCCCGACAGCTTGCTGCGAAGCTCCCCCTCTGCAAGTCGATAGGGTTCGCCGGTCGGCGCCTTGGTGGTCTTCGAAAGTTCCGCGCTGCTCACCGCCCACCCCTATCTTCAAAGGAAAACCTATGCGCTCGACATGGATGGAGGCGCACATCGTATGCGTAAGTGCTCAGTCATATCGCAGGCTGGCCTTCAAGTCTCTGAGTTCGCCGTCCTGTCTAAGCTCGGCTTGCTCGGAGCCGAGGCGACAGGCGTCGTTGGTCGCCGATATCACCTCGTTCAATTGGTCGATCTGCCCCTGAAGTTCGTATGCCATGCAAGTCGAGGCGAGCCTACTGCCTTCGACGACAGCCTGCCGCCTCATCGCGGGTGCGGGTTGATTCCACGCTTCCCTGAACGCGTCGGGGCAGTTGACTGGCGCGTCGGCAGACAAGTTGAGAACCATGTTCATCAGCGGCCGCTTTCAGCCTGGCCGGACGCCAGTTCGGTTATTCTGATGTCCTGGAACTCGGTCACGTTCTTCTCCTTAAGGACATAAGCCGGCGCAGACCATGGCGACCCTCATCGCAGATTCCTGAAATACCGGCACGCCCAGCGTCTTGCCGAGGACGGCCTCGAGTTCCGGCGTCGGATAATTCGACCTTCTCCTTCCCTTCCCGGCGTCGGCCACGGCCGGCGAAGCATTGTCCATTGCAGCCTCAGGCCGACCCGCTCTCGCGATCATGGACATTCGACTGGCCGGCCTCCCCCGTCACTGCTGGCATGAACCGACCGGTAACCAAATTTGGCTTTCCAACATCGCACAACAGGTTGAGTCATGATATGCATTACTCTCGCTAAACTGGTGGAGACGAAGTTGCCTGAAATGATGTTGATGTATTCCACCAATCCGATCACAGTCCACAGCTGGTTCCCCGACACTGCGAACAAAGAGTTCATCTCTTTGCAGGCAGCCATCGAATACGCGGCGGAGCACGTCGACGAGCTTCCAGCGATCGAGATCCTCATCCGCACAGGCGCCCGTCGTTATGTCATCCTTTGGGGCGATCAACTTGCCGCCTTGATCACGCGGGTTTGCGTTCTTCATCGAGGCAAGGCATCCCAAGGACATTGAGCCTGAAAATCGCCAACCGGCTCGGGCTCCTGCGTCGACGCGAAGGCGCTGGGTACCGGCCTTGCGATCCTCGCGATCCGCCCTCTCCTGCCGGTTGGACCCTCAGTCGTCCGGAACCGCACAGGAACTTTTCCGGCTATCTACAGTTAGGCCGCAAGGATCGCACAGGCGCCCCATACTGGGGTTGTCCGCTTCCCTCTTCCTGTGCGATCCGTCCTTCCCCAGTTGCCCCGTTTCGGCGGGGCTAATTTTTGATACAGCAAAGCGCGAGCATCAGGTTGATCTTATGCCGCAAGGCGGCAACGGCCCCCTCGCTCGCATAGGCAATCATGCTCGCGGATGAAAGATCAAAAAAATCCGTCGGCGCGGGAACAAAAGGGTCCGTTGATAGTAAAACATTCGGGCCGTGCGGAGATTTGTTAAACGCAGCCACCCAACACTTCGATGTGCGGCCCACTCGACCCAGAACTAAGCCCCGCTTCAAAACGCGGGGCCTTTTTTGGCCAAGGAATACTTCAAATGATCTTCAACCAATGCCGAAGCGCCGCCACCGCGCCATCGCTGGCATCGGCAATCATCCCGCCGATCACGAGGCCGGCTAAGCGATAGGACCTGATGCTATAGCCGACGGTCTTCTTTGAGCGTGGCGGCTTTGTCATGTCACGATCACGTCAGTGACCGCTTAAAGGCGAGGAGGGCGAAAGCATCTCGCAAATCAAATAGCTTTGATTGAGCGGTTGCGCCGTTCAGCCGACCTTCGTCGATGGATTGACCCACTCGTGGCGCGGCATTTCCGGCCGCTGCGGTTTCGGGCGAAACTTCACCAGCACCTCGTGGCCATCGCACGCAGTCAGTCCTGGGTATGTCGATGCAGCTGTCTCGGCTAACGCACTATTGCAGTGCAAATCCCCACGCTGAGGGATCGAGGTATTCGCGAGGCGGCTGCATTTCGCCGATGTCGACAGGTCGACGGGTAAACGACACCGTGTCGAAGCTCTCCACTGCGCTCAAGCCGGACCAGTGGTCGTCCTTCAACGGAACACCGTCGGACGTGATGCACTGCTTCTGACTTGCATCGGCCATATTCGGCGTTAGGTCATACCATGTGCAATTCTCGCCAAGAAACTGGCCCTGCTCGCCCAGATTTTCCATTCCAGTTTGGCTGCTGAATTGAGAGAAGGGACGCTTCGGGTCCAGCGAAGAGCGACCAGCGACAATTCTGCGTTCCCTCTTCGATGACGAATAGACAATACCCTGGTTCTCAAGCTCGTTCCAAACCTCGATCCGGATCGACCCGTCCTTGCCCTCACTCCGACGAAACCACCATGGATAATGTCGCAACATCCTTACCTCAGAGGTCCTGTCTATCGACGGATTGTCAGACGCCCTCGCGACTAATTTCGCCTCGAAGTCGACAGCACTCGGAGGGTGATCCGGGTAGGTACGCAGCGGCTTGAGCCACGTGCTTGCGTCAAAAAGCTGTCTTGGCGGCAACACTTCGGCCTCCGGGACCRGACCTCGCTTGATCTCGGTCAGACGCGCCTCGGACATCAATTTACCCTTGGAAAAGAGAACCTTGGTTGCGACCTCTATTCCGTCGCTGGTCAAGCAGGTCATCCAAATAGGGCTTGGCGGATCGTGTCGAACTATTTGAAGCCAGCGACACTCCTCGCCGCCCACTGTCTCCACATCGTTCGTTTCCTTGACCTGCTTGATGCCGAGGTAGTCATACGATGGCTCGACTTGCCTGATACTGAAGCGCTTGATCTCCTCTCCATCTTTCTTGACTGTTGACAAAAGAATGTTCTGAAAGAAGTGCCCATACCAGATATATGTCTCGTCACCTTGTGTCTCCTCAACGTGCGTCCAGCCGTTGTGATGCTGCACGACCCGCCAGTTGTCCTTCCCATCTAATGTGTCGTGCACAACCAGCTTCGCGGTGTAGTCGGGGACGTTCGTGTTGGGGAAAAACGGAAGCCCGTTTGCATGCGCGGTGCCGGTCGCAAGGGCAATAACCAAGAAAATGATCATTCGGTTCATGAATACACCCCGTCACAAACGCTTGCACACTTGCGGTAGCATTCAGCGCAGCCCCTGACAACCGGGGTGCCCTGCAATCCGGGTATCGGATCAATCCGCACTCTCCCATCCGTCTGCAATCGCCAAGGCCACGAGCTGCGACGTCGAGCGTGCGCCAAACCCTTGCTTCAGCCGCTCCACACGGTGCTCGATAGTTCGATGAGATAGTCCAAGCTGCTGACCAATCTCCTTTCCGCGAGCGGCCTTGAGGTGCGCTCGTCCAATTAATCGCGCTACAGCGGCATACCCGGAAAGGGACTTCCCGAATTTTTCGCTTTTCTTCTTTTCTCGGCTACTGATACGTTGGCCGACGATGTACTGGGTGGTCCTCCCGTTGGCTTCTGCGACCATTCTCAACCCCACATGCTGGACAGTGGCACCGCGGCCAGCTTGTCGCCGAACGGCACAACATCTGTATTGTCGTAGAGGACGACGCCGAAGGCGAAACGATCTCCGCAGGCCTCTGCAAGTGCGCGGAGCCCTCCGAAATCGCCGGCCTTGACCGTGGCGCTGGCCTTAACCTCGATGCCAGCGATCATCCCGTCGTCGCGTTCCAGTACGATGTCGACCTCGCGCATGTCCCGATCCCGGAAATGATATGGTGTCAACCGCAGGTCACGCCGTCATTAGCTTCAGAACTTCGGAAAACACGAAGCTCTCCAGCAGCGCGCCGAATGTTCCGCGATCCGCCTTCACTCGGTCGAAGGTGAGCCCGCACACTGGCCAACAGACCTGAATCGAGGAAATGCAGCTTGGGCGTCTTGACGATACGCTTCAGCGTATTGGTGAACCAAGGCTGTACCGTTGCGACCAGGAACACCTGTTCGAGCAGTCCGGCATAACGCTGCCCAGTCTTGTGACTGACGTTGATGCTGCCGCCAAACTGCGAATAGTTGACCAATTGGCTTGTATGTTCGGCCAATAGCCGCACGAACTTCGGCAACTCGGTCAGCTTCTCCACATCGGCACTGTCCCGGAGATCTCGCGTCAGGATAGAAGTCAGATAGGACCGTGCCCAATCTTGCCGTCGTCGTTCGCTGTTGCGGCTGATCGCTTCGGGGAATCCCCCGAGCAGAACGAGTTGGACGAAGTCGTCTCCGATGATAGAGCTCCACGGGCTCTTTAGACTCCCATCGAAAAGGTGCTCCAGAAAGGACGGCGTCCGGCCTTCGATCTCGGCCCTTGCCAGCGGCAGCATTCGGATGGTCTCCATTCGCCCCGCCAGGCTGTCCGCAATCCGCGATAAAGTCAGCACGTTTGCCGACCCGGTAAGCAGAAACCTGCCCGGACGATAGTCCTCATCGACTGTCTTCTTGATCGCCAGCAGCAGGTCTGGCGCACGCTGAATCTCGTCGATGATGGCTCGATCTAGGCCGCGAATGAAGCCGGCAGGATCGGATTGGGCGGCTTCGAGAACCGTCTGATCGTCGAGGGTGAGATAGGTTCGGCCGGCTTCTCCCATCTTTCGGACAAGTGTAGTCTTGCCGGCTCGGCGTGGTCCTACGATGAGGACGATTGGAACTATCGTTCTCGGCTGATTGGAAGTCAATGGCTCGCTAATTGGAACTTGCAAGGGGGCAATCTGGAAGGAGGAATGCTTCCGAACGACGGTTGCCGGCGCACCTCCGCAGCGGAGAGACCAACCCCGCCGCCCCAGAATTGGGGCGTAGGTGGGTTTGTCATGACACGTTGATGGCTCGAAGAGAGGCTTCTGGCACCTGCCGCAGAGACCACGATGTCCAAATACGATCGCAACGCTTGCTCGGCGTCGAGTTAGTCAATCCCGATATGTCCAAGTCGGTGATTCTAGCGACCCGCTCGAAAACGCTGCCGACGCCGCCGGCCTTGGATCAGCCCGCTGGGGCCACTCATTCGCCCATGCGATCCACTCTGTCGCGCTGCAGGAGCGCTTTTGGACTGGACCCAACGGGACCTGGCGGAGCGAACATCGATAAGCGCGGTTTCGATACGTGCTTTTGAAAAAGGAGGCGATATGCGTGAAAGCAATCTTCGGCTTCTAACGCTCACCTTCGAGGCCGCAGGAATCATCTTCCAGGCTGATGGCGAAGTCACCGGAGGGGGAATCGGCGTGCGGCTCCGTTCTTCTATCGATGACGCTTGATTTCGAGCCAAGCTACTCATTTCGGTCATTGTAGCTTAGGTTTCGGAAAACGTTGGTCCGATTCCAAAGGTCACAGGTTCGAATCCCGGCGGGGGTCCATTCTGGACACATGGGTTACGGTTGGAATTGGCAAGTCCGCCCTGGTTTGCGCCTGAGAGCCTTGGTCTGGTAGATCTTCCGCGTTAGGTTTGCGCCTGAGCGAAAAGGGGCGTTCCTCACGATACTTTATGTGTCCGAGCAGGCTTGCGAAGAAGCTCTCGCCTTTCTTACCGATGGCAGGATCCTGCCAAGCAGCGACGAGCCATCCTTCGTGCTTCTTCGATATGGCGCGGAAGCGCAATTGCTTCTCCGACTGATAATAGGCGGTTTTTGATTGCCGTCGTCGCCAAGATCGTCGGGATGTGCCTTCACCATTACAAGAAGTCCTGGGCGGCTAAGGACGTGCTGCCCTTCGCGAAACAGTCGAAGCGCGATGCCGTGGCCCCTCAATGAGGGATTCACCCACAGTGGCTCGAAATAAGCGCGCTGAGCTCGTCCAAGTCGGGACGAAATTGGTGCCGCCCGGCGCAAGAGAGCTGAACCGTCCCGAGGCTGTGGCGAGCTCCCCAGTTCCGGGACGCGCGCTGCGGCGACGCTTGACGGAAACGATGGGGACATGACGTTCGAGATTACGGACGGCAACGGGATGCTTGGGGAAGAGCTTCCTTTCCGCTAGTGCGCGCAAAGCTGCAGTGAACGCGCTAGTTTCATCAAAAGTCTCTGAATCCCCTGCTCATGAAGGCATAGGCAGATCGAGGAGCGAGAAAAGCACTTCTGCAGGAGCGCCCTCCTGCCAGCAGGGCGTTTCGGGATCCAATCGCAGGCCGCGCTGACAACGGTTGGTCCAGATGTGGGCGACCAGCTCCAGTTTGTTGCTTTCATCAAACGTCCCAGCCCGGATACCCACCAAGCCAGGACGAGCGGAGTTCGTATTGAACACTCGGGTGAAGCATTTCGGACAGGCCGACTGGTAGGAGACAAAACCGCTGCGGCCCGCCAGCTCGAACCGCGCGGTCTCTCCTGTGGCGGCAAATGCGTTCGTTTTCACGAGCGCATTCTGGCTGAATGCGCTCCCGCTCCACGTCTGGCAGTCGAGACAGTGGCAGGCATAGGTCTTTGGAAGTTTGTCCGCTTCCACTTCGTAGCGCAGCTGACCGCAGCGGCAACCACCCTTCAGCTTTTTCACGTCATTTCCTTAAGCTTCGACCTGACGTTTGAATAGCGGATTTGCGGCAAACTGGTAGCGGAAATTCCGATCTGATCTTGCGTCAGTTGCACGGGGGTCAGCAGGCTGACTCTTGTCCCCCTACTGACGCGGCGCCACTCGGTAGGGCTTGATTGGGGCCCAGAATTCTTGCCATATAAAATCGGCCGATCACATCGCATGATCGCTCCAAAGGGAGATCGTCATGCTGCTGGAATTGTCGCTGGCCTTACCAGCTGCGCCTTATGGGGACTGACCTTCGTCGCTCCGCGGGCCATTGCGCCGTTCACGGCGTGGGATTTGACCATCGCCCGCTATGGCATCTTCGGTTTCGCCTGCGTGCTCCTCATGACCGATCGGCGATTCCGGCCCGTTGGAATAGCGCGGTCCCGGCTCCTGATCGGCTTGCTTCTTGGTGGCGCGGGTTATGTGGGATACTTTGTCAGTAGTGCCTTCGCCGTTCAGCTCGCCGGCGCTGCCGTCCCGCCAGTCATCGTCGGCACAATGCCGGTGTTTCTGGCGATCATTTCCAACCATCGGGACACCATGGCAAGCTCTTGCCTTGCCATGGGCAATGATCGTGATCGGGGTAGCCATCGTAAATGTCGCCACGATCAGCGCGGTCGACCTTGCCGCCTCGACATCAATCATACTCGGCATCCTCGCCAGCTCCGTGGCGCTGGTGATCTGGATCATCTACGGGCTGGTCAACGCGGCCGTCATGCGGGCACCCGACGCCCCGAGCGGACTGCAATGGACGGGATTGCAGGGCATCGGTGCGGCGATCGGCAGCTTTCTGTTGTTGCCGCTGGCTTCATTCGATCTGGCGGATACGGTCTCCGGTTCCGAGGTCTTGCGCTTCGTCGGCTGGGCGTTGGTGATGGGGCTGGCCGGCTCTTGGCTCGCAACATGGTTCTGGGTGTTCGCCTCCCGCCGTCTGCCGCTGGCTCTCGCTACCCAGCTCATTGTTGCCGAAACTCCTATCTCGAGGACATGACGATCGACGAACTTGTCACGCGGACGGCCAAACATGTCGACACGCTGGACGCCTCCACCACCGACGAAATTGTCGCCAGAGTGGTCAGCACCCTGCCTAGTCGTCAACACACGTCGCCGAGAACCATCACCTTAAATTTGCCTATCCCACCTCAAGGTGCCATGAGCCTTCAATCAGGTTTGTGGCAACTGCTCCATAATGCCGGAATAACATCCCTGGGAGACGGTGTCCCCGCCTTCCAGGGATTTGACACGTTCGCCTGCCCTGCGCACAAAAGCACGGCGTTATGGAGCAAGGGCCACATGGTTCCGCTAGCGTGTGATGGGGGCTCGCTCGATATGGCCCACAATGAGCGACGGCGGCGCTACCATTGCATATTCTCGGGTGCTAAAATCCCGGCGACGAACAGCGAGGGCGAATGCCAGCCCATCAGACGCCAGACGAGGAGACTGTGTCTTGAGATTGTTGACGCGCCTTTTCCGGAGGTTTCTGGTTTTCTGTCTCGGCGTACTCAGCGTTTGGCTCATCGTCTTCGTCGTTTTCGATACTTCGGACCACAGGTTTCCATGGCTCGTTGCGGTGTGCCTCACATATGGCCTGGCTGCTTACGTCATTCTTCCGAACGTGGTCCGACTGTCCCTGAAGGTTCTTCATCGGGGGCTGATCCCCAGATACACGATCACGGCCGATGGCCTGCCCGGCGATCCTATAAATTTCGCCCTCATCGGCAATCTTCAACAACTCCGCGAGGCCTTTGCAACGGCGGGCTGGTCCACGGCCGACCATTTGGGGATCGCAAGCTCGTTGCGAATGATACGCGCTTTCCTGATGAACTCTGCCTATCCCACCGCACCTTTCAGCACCTTCTATCTCTTTGGACGACGGCAGGACATAGGATTCCAGGAGCCCATCGACGATAGCCCCCGCAAGCGCCATCACATCCGTTTCTGGGCCCTTAGTCTCGCCCATTCCGAGGACGACATGAGCGCGGCGAGCTTCTGGTTGGCTACCGACAGGCCATCGCCCGAGGAGCGGGTCCTATGGGTTGGGGCGGGCACCAGAGATACCGGGCTTTCTCTGACCTGGCTGACATTCCAAGTCACACATAAGACCGATTCCGATACGAACGCCGAGCGCGACTACATAGTCAATGAACTGAGGGCAAAGCAAGTAATCGGGGAGGTCGCGCGGCACCAATCTGGCTCACGTTTGAACACCGGAAAGGTCAACCATTACATTACCGATGGTGAGATCGCGTTTGCCAGCTTGACTGTCAGTGCCACGGGTGCCGGTGCCGCGGTCGGGCCGGATGCACCCTGATCCGACAAACAGCAGCGGGCGGCCATCGCCCGTCTTACACTCCTCCAGTCGCTTGCGGCGATCGCGGCGCAGCGGTTCGTAGTCGGATACGCCTTGCCTGAACAGCAAGCCCTTGATGCGGTTGACGTGCCGTATCCGCTCGTTCGTCAAGCTGGCGCTCACGCGAAAGGCGGCGATGGCTGGACGCTGCGTCTGCAGCAGACGGCTGTCTGGCTCGCCTTGCTGCCAGGTCTCGATGACTGCCGGCCGATCGCGAGTGGTATGCTTCGAACCGCAAGGAACTGGAGACTCGCTTTCGCCACGGCGAGGTCGTCGTCGGACGCCAGCCGATTTCGATTAGGATGCGTTCCGGCAGGCAGATCGCCGAGGAGGCCAGATGGTGGCTGGTGCCGTTCTGGGCGATACCTCTACGGATTATAGAAATATCCTACCGCTGCCAGATATATCGGATTGTATTGCAGTTCTGAGGCCCACAGCAGGATCAAAGCTTTGCCATTAGTCGAATAGTAGTTTCCCGCTTTCTCAGCGGCAGCACGCCATTCCTTTTGCCAAGTTCCGCGGCTGCAGTTTAGTCCGACTGGATAGGCGGCGTTCAAAACATAGCGCTCGTAAATATCTTGTGGCATTGGCGTACTTGCCCATCTCCCGTACTTCAATCCATCAGGCCCTGTCAGATCAGACGGAAATGCTGCGACGCCGTCGCGTCTGATTTTTTGGGTTTGCGCCTCGGACAGTTGGTAAATTACTGCCCCACAGGTTCCAGCCCCATTTGGTAGCTGCCTCGAACCGTAGGCTTGGCGCTGGTATATCTCGAATTGCGACGGTAATTCCGAAGTCCATTGACGTCCCATGCTTTTAGGCAGCGACGCAAAAACGACGATTGCGAAAAGGGAAACAACGGCCCAAGAGATCACGGTATATACGCGCACGCTCAATCGCTCCGTAGCAAGTTCAAACACTGATCGGTGCCTTTCAGTCMCGGCTGTCCGTTTACAGCAATCTCGGCTGTGAGACCGGCTCCCCAGACTTCGTCACGATGTTCGGGCCATGGGGCTTCCTCGATGTCACTATCAGTTTGTCGTTCGGAAGCGGACGGGCGAGTTCCTTCGCCACCTCCCAGGGTGCTCGCATCCAAACGTCTCTTCATTTGTCAGCAGCAGGACTGGCATCGCCTTATCATGGATTGGCTTGGCGATGCGCGAGGTCAAATTCCAGGCCTCCCCCCTCACACCGTACGCGCCCATCGAACTCTCCGCAGTCAGATGTTGGTGGACGTGATGCATGCGAGTAGCATCCGCAAACCTGGATGCGCCGCTTCCCGCAACGCGGTCTCCAAGGGGAACCACCGTGTCTTTCGGACATCCTTCTCCGGAAACTTGTCCGCGATCCTCGAGACCTTAAGAAGATGAACGGCCACGTGGTATTGGTTGGGACTGTTGTCCTTCCGATAGGAAAACGTACCGAACACGGTCTTGTCGACGACGCCTGCGACCCCGGCCTCCTCGAACGCCTCTCTCAGCGCCGCGACGCTGCTGACCTCACCACCTTCGACGTGCCCCTTCGGAATGCCCCATCGACCGTTGCGTCGGCTGCCCACAAAAAGGATGTCAACTCCACCGTTTTCGTTCCGACGGTAGCAGAGAGCACCAGCCTGCGCGACATCGCGACCAGACACGGTTTTCGCAAGTTCCGTCTGGGCGTTTTCGTTGAGCATCGTCCGCCTCCGGTTTCGAAGCCCGCGCAAGCTAGCCGGGCAACGTTGAAGAGTCCAGTTTGCTTCATCAGGTCGTGACGCGACCGAACTATGACAAGACCTCCAGCGTTGATGAGCATCCAATCAGAATGGAGCCTGCCTTGCCATCGGAAATCGAAATCAAACTCGACCTCACCAACGAAGCCCTTGAGAGCCTTTTGGGTTCCGATCTTCTCGGAGATCCTGACGAGGCACTGCAGCAGTCTTCGACCTACTTCGAGACGGGCGATCGTCGGCTGTCGCAGAAGGGGTTCTCTCTGCGTATCCGCTCTACCGGCGCTTCCCACATCCAGACTGTGAAGACATCGGGACCGGCGAAATCACTGTTTGTCCGTTCAGAATGGGAGACTCCCATTGAAGGCAATGAACCCGTCCTCGACCATACGAGCCCTCTCATAAGCGAGTTCGGACCGGAACTTGAGGTGGAAGCCGCTTTCACCGTGTTCATTGAGCGCCGCGTCTGGAACATCGAGTTGAACGGCACTCGGCTGGAGGTGGTCGTCGATCGGGGAGACGTAGTGTCTGGCAACCGGCGCTCGCCAGTTCAGGAAATCGAAGTCGAACTGAAGGACGGCGATCCGAAGGACCTGTTCATCTTCATTCGCAAGATCGACGCGATCGCGCCTTTCCGGTTCGGCATTCAGTCCAAGTCCGAACGGGGCCTCGCGCTTCTGGACAGGCAGCAATTCATGTTCAAGGCAGAACACCTCGATCTCGACCGAAACACGAAGGCATCTGCCGCCTTTCGAGAGATCGCCGCGTCCTGCTTTCGGCAGTTTCGTCTCAACGAAGAGATCCTTCGCCAGCGACGAAATTCGGAAGCCCTTCATCAGGCGCGGGTAGCTCTGCGCCGTCTCCGCTCTGCGATCTCCCTGTTTAGGCCGCTCCTGATGGGCGACGAGCCGAAAAGGATCCAAGAGGAGCTTCGCTGGCTCGCTGGCGTCCTGGGCGAAGCGCGTAATCTCGACGTCCTGCTGATGAAAGCGAAAGACTCCGACCTTCGGGCCAAGCTCAAGGATGCCCGCAACAAGGCCTACAGCGACGCTGTCGAGGCTCTGGAATCGGCGAGAGCGCGGGCGCTGATGCTCGATTTCAACGAGTGGCTTCAATGTGACCTCGATCGCGCTGGCGGCAGCGCAACTTCGGAGGACACATCGGCTTCGGAGTTTGCCGCGAGGGCCCTCGATAAGATGCGTAAGAAGCTGAAAAAGTACGGCAGTGCGCTGGCCGAGACCGACGACGAGCATCGTCACCAGGTTCGCAAGGACGCTAAGAAGCTTCGCTACGCGGCTGAATTTTTCCGATCCCTGTTCGACGACAAGCGCGGCACCCGCCGGCACCGGAAATTCATTGCAGCGATGGAGGAGCTGCAGGACCATCTTGGAGCATTGAACGATCTTGCAACCGGACCGGACGTGCTCCAGCAGCACGGACTGGCCGACCACCCTGCTCGGGAATCTGTAGTTTCCCACGATGACAAGAATGCGTTGATCCGCATGGCGCAGTCCTCAGTCGATGAGGTCATCGACACGAAGCGTTTCTGGCGCTGACATGAGGACGCCATGAACCTTAAGCGAAGCACTCGGTTTATCCGGCACGGTCGAGAACGTCGATGAACATGAGCAGACCAGATGAATGAGATTGACGTCTATCCGAAGCCCATCCAGCAGTACGGTGCATTGTGTTTCCGAAACACACCCAAGGGGCCACAGGTGCTTCTCATCACGACGCGGGAGACGAGACGTTGGATGATCCCGAAGGGCTGGCCGATATCAGGTCCGAAGCCGCGCAAGGTGGCCGAACGTGAGGCCTGGGAGGAAGCCGGCATGATCGGGAGGGCGAAGAAGAAGCCCTTCGGCGAGTTCATCTGTAACCGGTGTTCCGCTCCCAAGTTGTCCTCGCCACCTTGATCTGTGATTGCCTTTCCATGGATGAGCAACGGGAGTTTCTCCATGGAGAGTACATTGGAGGTTCTCACGACCAGGAAGTCTGGTCGTGAGGTTCACCGGCACTGGCCGGACGAGGTCAAGGCGCGGATCGTTTCGGAAAGCCTGCGGCCCGGCGCGATGGTGAATGAGGTCGCCCAACGTCACGGCCTGAAGCCGAACCACCTGTCCACTTGGCGGACGATGGCGCGGCAGGGCAAGCTGGTGCTGCCCGCACCCGAGGATGCGGTGGAGTTCGCAGCGGTGATCGTCGATCTGCCCGTTTCGGAACCACCGAGCAAACCGGTCAGTCGCCCCGAGGTCATCGTTGGCTCCGTCACTACTGGGATGGGCTCTGCGTCTACCTGACCGACGGTCGCATCGAGATCGACAACAATTCCGTCGAACGAAGCATCAGGCCAATTGCCCTCAATCGGAAGAATGCTCTCTTCGCCGGACATGACGCCGGAGCGGAGAACTGGGCGACCATCGCCTCGCTCATCGAGACCTGCAAGCTCAATGGTGTCGATCCGTTGGCCCATCTGACCACGACCCTCGCCGCCATCGTCAACGGCCACAAGCAGAGCCGGATTGAGGGTCTCCTGCCGTGGAATAGTCCGGCAGTGTGAACCAACGCAAAACGGCCAATTCCGCACGACCCGTTGCTGCCGTGGATTCTTGGTGTCAGAATGTGGCTTATGAAGAACATTTTGATCATAGACGGCGCTCGAAACGCTACCTTCAGCGTGTTCCAAGCCACGGAGGACGAATACGCCATTATCTTTCCGAACGGGCAAGACATGGAAAAGATCGAAGATTTGATTGAACGTCTCGGTGATGATGAGGCAGGCCGATTTTTAGCGCCCCTCTGGGAACGTCCTATTCTCAAGCGAGATGCTATGGGAATCCATGGAACACTCTTCTTCGACAACGAGCGCACACAACGAATAATCCCCCCGTCGAAGCGTGAAATCGACTGGGAAGACAGTTCGATCAATCAAGCTCAAAGAAATCTATTCTCGCGATATCGCTAAAGCTGCCACAAGGTGTGAATGGCGCACCGCTTACG
>NZ_JBFTQY010000110.1:0-16311 GCF_056399245.1 Rhizobium sp. 01N447_2 | reverse complement strand
GTCCTGGGTTTCGCTACCCGATTTGCGGCGACCGGCCTGCTGTTCATGACGTTGATCGTCGAGCTCACGGTGCCGGACGGATGGCCGATCCACATTACCTGGGCTGCGATGGCGCTGTCGCTCATGGCATGGGGGCCGGGAAAACTGTCGATCGACCATTGGCTTGCACGTTGGTTTGGCCGCCGGGCTGCCTGATCCAGCTCTTGTGGTCAAATTGTTAGCAAGATCGAGTGCAGATGTTTTGCTAACACTTGGCAAGGGCCGATAGCCATTTTGGAGATGCTGCTGCGAGGCGCTTGATAGACCGAACAGCGTCCAAAAGGTGTCAGGTCTACGCTCGTAGCATACACTCAGTAGATAATCGCGCGCATATTCGCCGGTCGTCTGCGGAGAACTTAGTTTACTCCGGTTCCCTTTCGACAATGCGCCGTGCCCGGATCGCCGCCGCAATGAAGACGCGTGAAAGGCCGTGGTAGAGGGGTTCCCGCGATAGGATCCGGGAGGTCACGTAACCGACCATCGACACTGCCATGATCGGGATGACCGCCTGATGATCGCCGGTCATTTCTAGGATGATCACGAAGGCAGTCATCGGCGCCTGCACGACGCCCGCGAAATAACCGGCCATGCCGAGGATGGCCGCCAGCGCGATGCTAGTGCCGAGCAGAGAGCCGATGGTGCTGCCGAAACCGGCGCCGACGGCGAGCGACGGTGCGAAGATCCCGCCCGGAATACCTGACAGCATGGACAGGAAGCTGGCGGCGAGCTTTTCGATGAAGAAGAGCAAAGGCAGGGCGTTGCCATCGACCGCAGCTCGTGCTTGCTCGTAGCCAGTGCCGAAAGTCGTGCCTCCCGACGCCACGCCGATGACTGCGATCGCCAGTCCGCAGATGCCAGCAAGTGCCAGCATGCGCTTCAGCGGCTGTGGTTGCGCCCAGCGGCGGATCTTCTGACCGAAATGCAACGCGAAGCCGCTGAAGGCCGCGCCGAGCGCACCACCGCCGATGCCGCAGATCAGAACCAGCCCCCAGTCGCGAAGCTCCGTGGGTGCAGCCGATGCCATGCCGAAATAATTGTAGCTTCCGGAAATCCCGAGCGCGGCAAGGCCGGAGAGGATGACTGCCGTGAGCACCAGCCCGTTCGCCCGAGACTCGTAGGTCCGGCTCATTTCCTCGATCGCGAAGACGATTCCGGCAAGCGGCGTATTGAACGCGGCCGCAATTCCCGCCGCTGAACCGGCAAGGATCAGCCCGCGCGCCTGCGCCATCCCACTGAACCGGGCGACGGCGAGCATGATCGACGCGCCGACCTGCACGGTCGGGCCCTCGCGGCCGATCGAGGCGCCAGAGAACAGTCCGAGCGCGGTGAGCACGATCTTGCCAAAGGCGATCTTCAGCGACAGCAGCCGCGTCCGGTCCTCCTCGTCCCTCAGATGGCGAGCGGCGATCGCCTGCGGGATGCCACTACCGCCAGAATTTGGAAACAGCGTCGCCGCCAGGTAGGCCGACAGCATGAAGCCGAGCGGGCTCAGCGCCAGTGGCAGCAGGAAGGCCCATTCACCGGACGAGGTGAGAGACCCAAAGCCCTTTTGCGCCAGATCCGCAAGCTTTGCAAAGCCGACGCTGATCACCCCGATTGCTAATGCCCCGCACCAAAAGACCAGCCTCGGCTTCCAAAGCGAGAAAGAGCCCCATAAGACGCGGGAGCGGCGAAAGAGCTTGGAATATCGATAGGCTGGCGGCATGTCTGGCTCGGCGATGCGGGGCGTGGTTGTCCCTTACTAGCGCTATCGCGCCCGAAGTTCACCCCCACTTGCAGCATGTCGATCGCGAGCACGACTGCGGGCGCGCCGGGCACGGAGGCTCACGTGCAACCATTCCGTCCAGGCTTGCTGTCCCTAGGCCGGACTTCGTCGCATGAGAGTAGGATGAGGGCAGGCAGCCAGCCTACATTTCGTCAACGGATCCAATGACGATCGCGACGAGCCATGGATCATCTCTCGAGGGGACGTTGGCACCTGGACGCGTATGTCGCTATTTCCATCGCCCAACAAGAGTTCGCTCAGCACTTTTCGGCGACAGGCAGTCACGAAGAGCGGCTGACTGGTCACCTTCTTACGAGCCTACCCTCTTACGTCGGGAAAGGGTTTCGCCACGCATCGAGTTGTTCAAGCCGTTCGTACCACGCCTCGATATGCCGAAACTCGGCAAGTGGAATCTCAGCGGAAGCGGCATAAGGAAGGGCAGCGGCCAATGCGAAATCTGCGACAGTCAGGGTCTTCCCGACCGCGACGGTGTTTGTCGCCAAATGGTCGTCGAGCACGCGAGCATGAAGTCGAAAGCTCGTTTTTGCATCTTCGATCGCGGCGACGTTAGGCTCCCCGCCGAACAAAGGTTTGATCAAGGTTTCAAACCACAACGCCGCCGCGTGCCGGGTGAAATGACTGGCGTCCCAACTCAGCCACCGGAGGACGTCGATCTGCCTGTGGTCGTGCGGCCAGAAATCCGAGGCAACACTGTCAGACAGCCGGCACATGATGGCATTCGCTTCCCACAAGGTTCCGCCTTCATCCTGTAGCACAGGGACTTTCCCGTTCGGGTTGAGAGCCAGGAATTCTGGGGTGCGCTGCTCTCCGCTTGCCAGGTCAATCCTTATGAATTCGACGTCGGCTTTAAGAAAACGGGCAGCGGCGCAGGCCTTGCGAGGATTGAGCGTCTCGCAATAGTAAAGCTTCATCGCCGCCTTACTCATGATCCGGCCCTTCGGATTCAGCCCCCAGAAAGGCGCCAAGTCGCTCGAAGCTCTGCGACCAACCGCCTTCATGGCCCTTAAGCGATGATGCGCTTTCAAATCCACTTTGCCGAAAAGTCATTTCCGTTCCCCCGTCGCTTTCCTTTAACGTGATGGTGACGACGGTTTCCGGGCTCGTTTCGCCGGTTCCGATCTCCCAGGCATGTGTAAAGACAAGCCTGTGCGGAGGCTCGACCTCAAGGTATTTTCCGCCAACCCAGTGCTCCTCTCCATCTGGCGCTATCAGACAGGCGCGGTGTCTACCGCCTGGCCAGACTTCAAGCTGGTCGCCCACCGCCTTGAAACCGTGAGGACCGCTCCATTGCGCTAGCGCTTTCGGGTCGGTCCATGCCCTGAAAACGAGATCGCATGGGGCATTGAACCTTCGTACAAAAACCAGGTCGCGGGCACTGTCAGTATCAGTCTTCGGATTTGTCATCTTCGTATCCTTGTACCTTGGACAAATAGCCATCGAGACGATCGAAGCTCTGATCCCAGAAGCGTCTGTAATCGCCAATCCAATCAGAGATTTTCTTCAACGCGTCCGGCTGAAGTTCGCGGGGACGCGAAGTCGCTTCACGGCCGGAGCGGATCAATCCGGCCTGTTCCAGGACCTTGAGATGCTTTGAAATGGCAGGCTGGGACAACTCGAAGGGATCTGCGAGTTCGGCCACGGTCGCCTTGCCGTGAGCAAGCCGCTGAAGGATTGCTCTCCTTGTTGGGTCTGAGAGTGCGGAGAAAATCGCATCGAGGCTGCTGTCCATATATCACCAGGTGGCTATATAGCCATATAGATATATTGATCGTCGCGAGATGTCAAAGGCAGTTTTTACGAATCCCCTTCGATGAAAGCGCTGCCGATGTCTTGTGCGAACGGGCGATGTTGTTCTACGCAGAGGCCGGCGTTACATACACGATCACCTCATCCGGACATTTTCAGGTCTGATGGCCACGAGGGTCAACGCTCCGTCGTTGGCTCTAAGCCACTGAGTATTCGTTCTCTGAGTGCCACGCGGCCTGGCCAGGTGAGGGGCGGTGTAAAGCGATGACGTACATCTCTTCCTCAAGGATACCCTCATGGTGATCGGATGAATGGCTCTCAATTTGCGTTTCCTTGACTACGGCGAATGGCAGTCCTGGGGCGGACTCTTCTGGACGTGCAACGGCGTGCGGCGATTTGACGGCGGTACTGGACAAGGGGCTCGGCCGGAATCAGGCCTGGGTGCTGAGGCGACCTGAACATGTACGATATCATGCTTCTTTTCCTTGCTGGCTTTTTGGCAGGCAGCATGAATGCATTGGCGGGCGGCGGGTCGTTCGTATCCCTGCCTGCGCTGATATCGGTCGGAGTGCCGTCGGTAGCCGCAAACGCGACAAGCACCTTAGCCTTGTTTCCCGGCGGCATGGCGAGCTCGTGGGTCTATCGTGACGGGGTTAAGAGTGTGTGCGGCGTCAATGTCATGCCCATTGCCATCGTGACGGTGATGGGTGGTGTGGCCGGAAGCATTCTATTGCTGCTAACCCCATCGAGGATTTTCGATGGTATCCTGCCATGGCTTTTGCTGGTGGCGACATTAATGCTGGCTGCAGGTCCGAGGCTTAGCGCCCAGTTGCAGACGCAGGCACGTCCGAGTGTTCTCGCGTTCGCAACGGTTCAGTTCTTTCTCGGTCTTTATGGCGGCTATTTTGGCGGCGCGGTGGGTCTCATGATGCTTGCGGCATGGAGCGCGCTCGGGGGCGGGGACATCAAGAGCCTGAATCCGACAAGAATGGTGATGGTCACTGCCGCCAACGCGGTGGCCGTCGTCGTCTTCGTACTTGCCGGGGCAATCGTATGGCAGGAGTGCATTCCCATGACGATTGGAGCCGTTATCGGCGGGTGGATCGGAGCGCATATCGGACGAAGGCTGCCATCATCGGTCGTTCGGGTGCTAACCCTCGCGGTCGCCTTTTTAACGACCGCGGTGTTCTTTTCGCGAGCTTACCTTTGAGCGAAGGTCCCGTACCCCTCAGGCTCTCAGTCAATAACTTGCAATTGAAGGAGCCGAAGTCCTCCAAGATGCTCAAGGGGCTCGACGAATTGGATCGCGGGAAAGCGTCGATCCAGCGGATGTGATTGAGAACGCACGAACGACCGTCGTTGCTGCCGATTATTGGCGGCACGCGGACGAGCTGGGGCCTAGTGTTCGCCTTTCCAAATGCGCGGATTTGCTGGTTCATGGGCGAGAGGCGCGATCCCGGGCTGCTGGATAACTCAACTAGCGCCCGCAATGCGGCGGGCGCGCTCTCGAAGGCATAGGGATTGAGGAACTGGCGTCGCCAGAACAGTTTCTTGTCTATCGGTGAAAGCCGGGCTTCCGTTCGAAGGCGATCAGCGCCCATGTCCAGAAGGAACTGAAAGGGAGTCCTTGGGATTTCAACCCGCAATACCGCAAGAAATAGATACACGTTGTCTATGCGTTTGTGGTGTATTGGCCTTGAAGGAAAAGGCCATGACCAGCAAAAACGCCACTGATACCCATACCCGCGCCGTTAATTTGAGGGTTCGTGAGGACGTTCGCGTCCTGATCGACCGCGCCGCCAAGGCCCACGGGAAAACCCGTTCGGATTTTATGATCGACGCTTCGCGCCGTGCCGCCGAAGATGCGCTTCTCGATCAGACATTGGTGCGGGTCGATCCTGACAGCCACAAACACTATCTCGCCGTGCTCGACCAGCCGCCAACTGGCGAAGGCTTCGAACGGTTGATGAACGCTCCCAAACCCTGGCAGTCGTAGTGTTGTCGGCACCGACGCTTCTTGGCGAAGCGCACGATCTGCACCTATTCGACAGCGGGCACGACAGCCTTGATGAATGGCTGCGCCGCCGGGCGCGGGCCAATCAGGTCCGCGGCGCATCGCGAACATATGGGGTTTGCGAGGGCGAGCGCGTTGTCGGTTATTACTGCCTCTCATCGGGAGCGCTTTCCGATAACCACACCCAGACGAAAGTTCGTTGTTCTCAGCCTTAGAAGTCATCATTCACCTGGGTAGAGGAGGGCGAACGGACTTCGGAAGAAGAGCAAGCATCGCGTTGTTTGCAGATATCGCCGTTGAAAGCGTTGCATGATCGGCGTTGAACAGACGCACGCCCACAATGGCGGCCACCTCGAAGAAGGCTCCGATGGCGCAGGCAGGGTCGCCCTTTTCGATCCGCTGCAACAGGCCGCGCGAGATACCGGCGCGATCTGCAAGCTCCTGTGTGGTGAGTTTGCGCTCGATCCGAGCGCGCCTGATCAACTGGCTGAAAACCAGCAGGGCGTCCCGGCTGTAATGTGAGTAAGCGCGTGATATGGGCTTGGGCATGATCACCTTTTGATCCATTAATAAACCACGAAAGTCCTTTGCGGCCTATTTATAGATCATTATTTTTCGAAGAGTTTCCCGCGATATTGCGCGCCGCCGCCGCTACGTGCCAACAACTCACCGGTCAGAGGCAGCTGTCAAGCGTTGATTGTTACCGTTAGGGTCCCGTCCCGAGGGGATGAAGCCGTTGTTGTCATCCTGGTTCGGAGGACGGATAGCGAGCCGGACTAGGATGGCGACCGATCGGAATTGGACGACGCGACTGTCGAGCGATATCGATCGAGCTGCCAGGCCGACAAGCGACCGATTCTGGACGAGTTTGGTCACTGGCCGAGGTGATCGATCTTATGCCTGCAATCATCAAGCGGATCTGCCCAAGGACGGGGAGCTCACTCCCATCAGAAAGAACGTCGCATGATCTTAGTCAGCAGCATGCACCTGAACGCCGCGGCAGAGCAGTCCCCAAGTCGGGCTTCGTTGGGCCTCCTGTGCGTGAGCTTGCGTCATCGGATCGTCGCCGTCGTCTGGCTCGGGGCCGTCCGGCGGCGGAGTCTCCCCAGGATCTCGCTCAGGTTCGGGATTGCCGATCGGCGGCGCTGGCGGCGGAACGATAGGCTCGTTGGGTACGGACATGATTTCCTCCTCGCTAGCCGGGAAAACTCGCGTGTCCTTCCGTTTATTCAAGAGGTGGCGCCGTGAACGAGATGCTTTTCTCGAGCAGCGAACTGCTCGCCGCCGACCCTACCAACAGGTGCCCCTGCTGACGCCGGCGATGCTGAGGCGACTGAAGCGCCTTTAAGAAATGTTCTCCTTTCCATGATGCGGCCTGCAAAACGAGCTTCGGGATGCGGCGAAGATCACGGAACAGTTCTTGCACGGTTACTAATATATTTACCGTGGGAGACCTAAAGTCATGAAATGGCACACATCCGCAGAGTTTACCCCTCTGATGCTGGTTATAAGCGGGTCGGAAAAATACAAGCTTGTCGCGACCCTTTTCCAGGCTGCCGAAATGCTGACGGTTAGCTGGCCGATTGACGATGGAGAAGAATATCTCATCGCGATTAGGGCGTGCAGGAATGCAATTCATGGGGAAATTCCCGCTCAGGACGCGCGAGCAGCGCTTATCCGTGCCGCCGATGAAGCTGGCATCCCGGTAATCACCGTTCACTGAGTTCGCAGCCGACGGTGAATGAGCCCACGGCGCCTTCATGACGCAGCCCCCTCGTTCCGCTGCGCAGGTCCGTGCCGCTGAACATCACTTTCAGGCCGCCCTCTCTTTGGCGACAAGTGCCAGCTTCCGTTCCTTCATCCACTTCGCGTGCGTCTGCGGCGTGTCGATGCCAGCGACGAAGGAAGCACCTTCCCCAGCAACCGCATGTTCTGCCCGTCCCATTTTACCGTGTCGCCGTCGCCGACGGTCAACGATGCGCAGATGATCCGCCCAGCAATGATTGAACAATATCTCCACGCTCGGCCGCCTCTAGCTTCCGCCTGAGTGCCTGTTCCTGCTCATATGACTTGTGTGGGAAATGCTCGAAGCACCACCAGCGGGTCGCCACAGCCGGGGAGGGGCTGTTGCCCCAGCCGCCCCACTCCTCGCATCCCTTTTCTTCGCAATAGTGGACATACATTTTCGGCGCTTCCGTCAGCGGCCGTCTGTCGGTGTCGCTCATCTTTCCTCCTGGAGTTGCCAGCCCGCTTTCGGGACCGGCCACCCCTTCTGGGCCGCGCGGAAATCAGCCTCAGCTTCGGCTTTCTCCTTGGCGTCCGTGATGCCTGTTGCCCAAACTGTGATGCGCATCCGTCCGGCTTTGAATACGAAGCGCCGTTCAAGGGTGTGTTTGCCTGCCGTGTATCCGCCGCGAAAACATGCGCGGGCAACCGACAGGCTGGTGCTCTCGCGGAAAGACTGCGGTTGCGAAGACCACCAGTCCCTCAGAGCAATTTCGAACGACACGGATTTTGGTTGGGAACAGTCAAGCATAGGCTTCAGACCTGGTCTCTAGTTCAACGTTGCAGACCGGCCATCCCAGCCGCTTTCTCTCATGATTTATCTTGGGCATATCAGTCTCGATGGTAGCTCGGTCGCCAGCCGCGGGCCATGCCTCGGCTCATGGCGCCTTCGGTCAATGCCAACTGCCGACGAAGGTGACGGATATCTTCCAGCAGGGTGTCTATAGCTGCGTGCGCATCGCCTCTGTGGTAGGCAATCACCTTTTCGCGCTCATCGTCTTCCACGGCTTCGCCGACCGGCTGCTCTCGCATATCCGTGCTCCGTATTTCGATTTTCAGAATGGCGGCCGCAGCGCCGATGTTCTTATTATGTTCTCATCTGGATGCGAGTCAATAATCAATCTGGGTCAATTGCTTTTTTAGGCGCTGCTGATGTCATCGCGCGATGACAAAGCCGCCTCGCAAGCCTTCCAAGCCGCTGCTCGGTGAAGCCGACGCGCCGCTCCGCAGCCGGCCGCACCGTCGCCGAGATCCTGCGCAGCCCAATCTCCCCTTGGACCCTATGCCCGCGCGCATCGAGCCGTGCCTTGCGCTGCTGAAGGCCAGGCCGCCGAAGGGCGACGATTGGGTTTTCGAGATCAAATGGGATGGCTATCGCCTGGCGGTTCATATCGAGCCTACAGGCGTGCGAATCCTGACGCGGGGAGGCCACGATTGGACGTTCCGGTTTCCTGCCATCGAACGGGCGGCGAAAGAACTCCCCGTCGCCACGGCGATCCTTGATGGCGAGGCGGTGGTTCTCGACGATCAGGGCCGGCCGGATTTCGGCCTGCTGCAACAATCGCTGGGCGGTCGCGGCGGCAAGGAGAGGTCAAACACGGCGCTCTTCATGACCTTCGATCTGCTCTATTTCGATGGTCATGATCTGAGGAATTCGGAACTCGGCATGCGCCGGCATCTGCTCGAGGATCTGGTGCCGGCCGAAGGGCAGGGCGATATCCGGCTTTCCGAGGAGATCGAGGCAGACGGTGATCAGTTGCTGGCGAGCGCCTGCCAGCATGGGCTTGAGGGCATCATCGCCAAGCGGCGTGACTCGCCCTATCGTTCCGGCCGGCTCGGCGACTGGCTGAAAATCAAATGCGTGCAGAGCGACAGCTTTGTGATCGTCGGTTTTGAACGATCCACGGTCGCGCGTGCCGGGATCGGTCGGCTTCTGCTTGCCGCGCGCAAGGGCAAGGAGCTGGTCTACGTCGGCGGGGTTGGGACTGGCTTCAACCAGCGTAATGCTTATGAGCTTCGTGAGAAGCTCGATGGCCTCATCACATCTACGCCGGCTGCCTCCGTCGATCGCAAAAGAGCAATTTTCGTGACGCCAAAGCTCATCGCCGAGATCGAATACCGGGCTTGGACGGATGACGGGAAGCTGCGGCATGCGGCCTTTAAGGGGCTGCGGGAGGTCCAGGATGAGGCGACGGTTTATGAGATGGAATAATCCACCAGCGCCGCTACGGCCCGCAATTGTAACAAGGCTTGAGGATCCCCGTCAAAACTAGAGTAATTGGGATAAAGATGGCAGAGCTAACCACCACGAAAAGAGGCCAAACGATCAGGAGTTTCTCTCTCGGCCTCGCCGTGAAGCGATCATCATCTTCGAATTCGGAAATTTTTGGGCCGAAATCTTCGCTGAAGTCGAAGCCATTCTTATAATAGAAGATGATTGACCGGATGTACCAATACCAGTTGTAGGCGAAAATGGCACCTGACGCGCAGAACACGAACCACACCCACAGCGGAGCCTGCTCTTGAGCACCCAATACGACTTCTCCCTAACGACCGAAGCCTAGTAGCGTTTGCGCCAAGAGATCAAGCCGTGCCATCAACATCGCCGTCTTCGTCGAGTTCATGCACCGGCAGATACGTGTTCTTCTCCATCCACTCCCGCACGATGAACCTGATCGTGTCGTTACGCGTCATGCCAAACTCGCCGGCCAGGTCGCGCAGGGCTTCCTCAACATCATCCTCCATCGACACGGCGCCGGAATTCCGCAGCCGCAGTGCTGCCCGGCGAAGCATGATCTGCAGGTCGGCGCGTGAGATATCTGCGATCCGATCGGCGGCGTCTTCGAGGAGGGTGGCGGTATCGGGGGATGTCATGGGTTCACCTGCGCGCGGTCATTAGGCATGGCGCAGCGAAATCGATGCCCCACCACGATTTGCCGGTCGAACGGACGGTCCATCCAAGCTGCCGGCCGTCCAGAGGCGCAGCCGCCGAGGAGAAAAGCTGCCGGAATTTTGCAAATGAAGCGGGTCATCAGGTGCTACTCGTCAATCTCATTCCCCTCATCGTCGTACTCCGCCCCGTGGTCGGAGTCTTCGACATAAGTCCGGCATCCCTCCTCAAAAGACGACGAATTGCCCGAACAATCGTCCTCGCTTTGAATGCCGTTCTCCTCCGCCCATTCATAGCCGGCCCTGTGACCCTCGCAGTTATCGACGCAGGAATTCCCGCCGAAGCTCTGGGCGAAGCCGGGGCCCGCGAGGCTTGACACCAGCAGAGCGCTCGCAAACAGTATTGCCATCACTCTCCGCACTACCAGCCTC
Source organism: Rhizobium sp. 01N447_2 (assembly GCF_056399245.1). Taxonomy (NCBI): domain Bacteria; kingdom Pseudomonadati; phylum Pseudomonadota; class Alphaproteobacteria; order Hyphomicrobiales; family Rhizobiaceae; genus Rhizobium; species Rhizobium sp. 01N447_2. Next base: position 5,620 of record NZ_JBFTQY010000110.1, on the reverse strand, counting down.
CCGGACGAGACATTGCGCTTCTGCCGCCGCACCTATTGCCCGCGGCGTCATACTGCCAATCGTACTGGCAGTTGCCCGGATAGCGCCGCGGTGGAGTATATGCACCGCCGCCGCAGTTGCCATTGGCGCATACTGCCGCCGCCGTCCCGACCAATGCAAGCCCCACGAGAACCGCGGCGGCCTGCCGTTGCTGGGCGACCATCTGCTCACATTCCAACATGCTCATCCCGCGTCGGTTCACTTCCGCCACGAGCTGGAATTGAAACGCTGGATCTTGCGTTTCCAGTGCCGTCTTGCAAAGCGCGGCCTTGCTCACGGCCGACGGCTTGTTGTTGAATTCAACCGGCGTCGTTGTGCAGCTCGCCAAGGCGAGCGACATCGCCACGACGCCGAAACGTCGAGCTAACAGATACATTTTCACGGATAACCCCTCAGTTGCCCGCTGCTAACATCGCAGAATTCGGTTCCACGTCAAATTGCATATTAATCTATCGTTAACGCAGCTTTAGGATGTAGGGTGGAGGCTGCCATTGRCGTACTGCCCAGCCTGTCTTACTGTTTGCGCAAGCGCAGCGCCGCCCGACGAAGCAAATCTGGAGATCCGCTCGTGGGACATGTACGATCGGGTCGGTGGCGTCCTCTCGGAAGGGCGCGATGCTGATCATGAGCTTGTTCGATGGTCCGCATTTCGGCCGCGCGATCTTGATCTGCTTGGCTTTGGCGATCCGGGCACCGAGCCGGCCAAAGCGCGGGCGAATATTTTCCGTCGGCTCTGTCGATTTTCGCATCAGCCGATCGTCCTTGTCATGATGTGCTGGCACCGCGGTCGTGGCTTCAGCACGTCCTCAGGCAACAGAAGGAGCTATTGTCATGGATAATCCGCATCTGGTCCCCGCCGCCGTGCTTGCGGCCAAGAACGGCGTCCGGTTTCCCAATGAGAGCGAGGCGTATCGCAGCGCCCGCGACGCGCTGCTGGCCGAAGAGATCGAATTGCGCCGGCACATCGAGCGCGTGGCCAGACAGCGCCGGGCGCTGCCGCCAGGCGGCGAGGTGACGAAAGACTACCGCTTCCAAGGCAGCGACGGGCCGACCTCCTTTGCCGAACTCTTCGCCGACAAGGACACGCTGATCGTCTACAGCTACATGTTCGGCCCGCAACGCGAGCGCCCGTGCCCGATGTGCACTTCGCTGCTCTCGGCCTGGGACGGCGAGGTGCCCGACATTCAGCAGCGCGCAGCCCTTGCGGTCGTAGCCCGCTCGCCGATTGAAAGGCTGCTCGCCTTCAAGAAGGAGCGTGGCTGGCATCACCTGCCGCTTTATTCCGACATGACGGACGATTACAGCCGCGACTATCACGCCATCGGCGGAGATGGCGGCGATGACGCCGCCTTCAACGTGTTCACGCGGCGCGACGGCACCATCCGCCATTTCTGGAGCCAGGAGATGGGCGGGGTGACCGCCGATCCGGGTGAGGATCCGCGCGGCGCGCCCGACCTGATGCCGCTCTGGACCGTCATCGATTCGACGCCCGAAGGGCGGCCGGCGGACTGGTATCCGAAGCTGTCTTATTAGGAAACGGCGTCGTCCGCCGTCAGCCGGTGGAGCGGTTCCTTGAGGCCTCGACCCACTCGATGCTGGTGACCGCGGCATCCGGCAGCGGCGGCGGATCGATGTCGTAGACGTAGCCGCTGATCATGTCGGCGGCGCGTTCCGTCGCCTTGATCTTCGCCTCGGTTTCCGCGACCGCCTTGGAGATCGCTTCGATGCGGGCGCGGAACATGTGGGCAAGCACATCGCGGCCGGACTGTTTTTCGAGCCGTTCCAGATGCAGGCCGATTCGCGAGGCGTGGCGCTCCAGCTCGCTCTTGCTGAAACGCGCCTTGCGCAGTTCTTCGGAAAGACTGTCCTGCATGACGGCGACGGGATCGAAACTTCCGGGTGCGCGCTCGTCGAGCACTGCGTCGGTGACGAGCTTCTCGATCATCACCAGCGCCTGCAACTCGGCCGCATCGGCGAATTCGACGTCGTAGCCGGTATCGTCGTAGACCTTGCGCCGGACCGGATCGAGAAGCAGCCCATAGGCTTTCTGCAGATGGGCAAAGGCGTCCGAATCACCACCCGAATCGGGGTGGGCAACCTTCGCCAGGCGCCGATAGGCGGCCTTCAGCTGCGCCTCGTCCGCATCGCGTTCAACGCCGAGAATATCGTATGGATCCGTCACGCCTGCTCCCTTGCTCCCCGGCACGTTGCGGGCAGTCTAGGTCTTCTTCTGCATCAGAAGGGCGAAGTTTAGACCGAAACGAGGAATGACGTCCATGGCCCGAGAGGACGATGGTTTATGCACATGCTTCGCCAAATCCTCGATTGTTTAATGTTTTCAATCTGTTGTTCGAAGATCAGCCTGTGGTGATCGAAGCGAGATAACATCTGGCTTCGCCATCGATTTCCAGCGCGGTAGCAGTCGTGGCCTCGATCAGCAGCGCATCGCCGGCCGCAAGCGTGCCGGTCTCGCCGTTTCGCCGGAATGAGAGTGTGCCGCGATGGCAAAGCAACAGGCATGTCGAGGGCGGCAGCTGCACGGTCTTGCTGCCATCGACGTCGATTCGGAACAGCGTATGGGCGAGCCCGTTGCGGCGCGTCATGACGTTGAGATCGGTGATCGCGCCGTCTTCGAGCCTGGCGGCGACGGGGACATCCGCCGGGAAGGCCAGGGGATCGCTTGCCGTTGTCAGCAGCACCGGCGTGCCTGCGACATCGAGCACCATGCCGTTGCCATCAAGGATCGCCAGCGTGCGGTCGATGCCGGGAAAGATCGAAAATGGCCCGTCTTCTGCGACTGTTGCCATGCTGATGCGCCAGTCGAAGTCGTTGATCGACGCGTCCGGTGGAAAGACGGCGATCTCCACCGTCTCTCCCTTGCCGTTTTTCCAGGGCATGCGTTTGTGATCGCCGGCGCGCAGGATCCTCATGAGGGTTCAGTTCCCGAGAATGCCGGGCAGGCGCAAGCCCTTTTCCTTGGCGCACTCGATGGCGATCTCGTAGCCGGCATCGGCGTGGCGCATGACGCCGGTCGCCGGGTCGTTCCACAGCACGCGCTCGAGGCGTCTTGCGGCATGATCCGTGCCATCGGCGCAAATGACCATGCCGGAGTGCTGCGAGAAGCCCATGCCGACGCCGCCGCCATGATGCAGCGACACCCAGGTCGCACCCGATGCCGTGTTGAGCAGGGCATTGAGCAGCGGCCAGTCGGAGACGGCCTCSGARCCGTCCTKCATSGCTTCGGTCTCGCGGTTCGGCGAGGCGACGGAGCCGGAGTCCAGATGGTCGCGGCCGATGACGATCGGGGCGGAGAGTTCGCCTGTTCTCACCATCTCGTTGAAGGCAAGACCGAGCTTGTGACGGTCGCCCAAGCCCACCCAGCAGATGCGTGCCGGCAGGCCCTGGAAGGCGATGCGCTCCCTGGCCATGTCGAGCCAGTTGTGCAGGTGCTTGTTGTCAGGCAGCAGTTCCTTCACCTTGGCATCGGTCTTGTAGATATCCTCCGGATCGCCCGAAAGGGCCGCCCAGCGGAAGGGGCCGATGCCGCGGCAAAACAGCGGGCGGATATAGGCCGGCACGAAGCCCGGGAAGGCGAAGGCGTTTTCGAGGCCTTCGTCCTTGGCGACCTGGCGGATATTGTTGCCATAATCGAGTGTCGGCACGCCGGCGTTCCAGAAGGCGATCATCGCTTCGACATGCTCGCGCATCGAGGCGCGCGCCGCTTTTTCCACAGCCTTCGGATCGCTTTCGCGCTTTGCCTTCCACTCGCCCATCGTCCAGCCCTTCGGCAGGTAGCCGTTGATCGGGTCGTGGGCCGAGGTCTGGTCGGTGACGATATCGGGGCGGATGCCGCGGCGGACCATCTCCGGCAGGATTTCGGCAGCATTGCCGAGCAGGCCGACGGACTTTGCCTCGCCGGCCTTGGTCCAGCGGTCGATCATCTCAAGCGCTTCGTCGAGCGTCTCGGCTTTGGCGTCGACATAGCGGGTGCGCAGGCGGAAATCGATCGAATCGGGATTGCATTCGACGGCGAGGCAGCAGGCACCGGCCATGACGGCGGCGAGCGGCTGGGCGCCGCCCATGCCGCCGAGCCCGCCGGTCAGGATCCATTTGCCCTTGAGATTGCCGCCGTAATGCTGGCGGCCGGCCTCGACGAAGGTCTCGTAGGTGCCCTGCACGATGCCCTGCGTGCCGATATAGATCCACGAGCCGGCCGTCATCTGGCCGTACATCGCAAGGCCCTTCTTATCCAGCTCGTTGAAATGATCCCAGGTCGCCCAATGCGGCACGAGGTTGGAATTGGCGATCAATACCCGCGGCGCATCCTTGTGGGTGCGGAACACGCCGACCGGCTTGCCGGATTGGACGATCAGGGTTTCTTCTTCCGTCAGCGTCTTCAGCGTCGCGACGATGCGGTCGAAATCCTCCCAGGTGCGGGCGGCGCGGCCGATGCCGCCATAAACGACGAGCTCGTTCGGATTTTCGGCGACGTCAGGGTCGAGATTGTTCATCAGCATGCGCAGCGGCGCTTCGGTCATCCAGCTCTTGGCATTGAGATCGTTGCCGCGGGGCGCGCGGATTTCGCGGATATTGTGGCGTGGATTGTTCATGGCGGTTCCCCTGTTCTCAGGTTTTAAATCGTCAGGTTTCGGGCGTCAGCGTTTCAGGTCGGGCGCAATCTGTTCGATGCGCACCAGAATGTTTTTGAGATGCACGCGAAGTCTGTCTGCCTTGGCGGCATCGTAGGCGAAGGGCGCCGCCTCGGTTTGGAGATGCGTCGATTGCGCGAGCTCCATCTGGATCGCGTGCACACCAGTGTCGGGCCGACCATAGTGGCGTGTCGTCCAGCCGCCCTTGAAGCGACCGTTGAGCACACTGTCGTAACCCTCGGCGGCTTCGACGACGGTGAGCGTCGCCTGCTCGATCGCGCTGTCGCACGTCTTGCCCATGTCTGTGCCGATATTGAAATCCGGCAACTTGCCTTCGAAGAGGAAGGGAATGTGGGAGCGGATCGAGTGGCAGTCGTAGAGAATTGCGACGCCATGGATTGCTCTTACGCGCTCGATCTCGGCGGCAAGTGYGCCATGATAGGGCGCATGAAAGTCCCGCAGCCGCGCCGCGACGTCGGCTTCGTCAGGCGCCTGCCCATCCTTCCAGATCGCCTTGCCGTCGAAATCCGTTTCAGGAACAAGGCCGGTGGTATTCTGGCCGGGATAGAGGCTGACGCCGGCCGGATCGCGGTTGGCGTCGATCACATAGCGGTGGAAGGTGGCGCGCACGATCGTGACATTGTCGAGCAGGCCGTCATAGAGGTGGTGGATGTGCCAGTCGGTGTCGGCCAGCATCCTGCCGTTGTCGTTGAAGCGGTCGGCAATCTCAGCCGGCACCTCGGTGCCGGTATGGGGAAAACCGAGGATGACGGGGGAGGTGCCTTGKCGAATTTCGCATGGGGAGGAGACTTTTTCCGTCACCATCGTCTCAACCCTCCAATACCGGCAATATGCCAGATGAAACCGAGGCGTTCAGCGCGCCCGTTGCCACCAGCTCGGCGGCGGCGGCGAGGTCGGCGGCGGCGAGGTCG
>NZ_JBFTQY010000109.1:0-16504 GCF_056399245.1 Rhizobium sp. 01N447_2 | reverse complement strand
GAGTATTCAGAGGGAGGTTCGACCCGGGCTATTACTTCGAAGTCGCCAGGCATGTGGTGCTGGTCCGACCCAGGCACCGTCAATGTCCAATAATCAGGCTCTTCGCCGAAAACCGTAGAGACCTGGACCATTCGCCGGCCGCCTCCCTTGATAGGCCCCGCTCAATAAAACTCGTTCGGAACTAAACACTCTGCCGACATAGCAACAACTCCCACTCCGAGCGAAAGATAGCAGAAATTGCTTGATTTCGAACATCGTCAGGACGGCATCCCCAAGAGCCGCATCGCTGGCGATCCGAATGCCCTCCTAAGGAGGGCACGCACCATCGCGCATAGTCAGAGCGGTGAGATTGATCTGATGATCGATTCTGAGGAAGTTCCTGCTGTCATAAAGTCTATTCGGTCCTTGTTCCCTTGAAGTAGCTGTCTGACGACTCTGATCGCACAACGGCGGTATCGGAGCCCATTCAAGCCATAAATAACAGAGCTCCGCTTGCGCCCGAGGCGTTTGCCAGGACATTCATAACCTGTAGCGAATAGTCATTTTTGGTAAGCTCTTTTCGCTTGCCTTATCTGTCGCTCAAACGACGCTCCGCGGCATTCCCGCAGAAGACTTCAATGGCTGGCGACCTGCTCCAGCAACTGCCCCGCATTCTGTTCTCACCCTGCGATAGCGACGGCGGTTCGGAGGCTGCTACGTTTCGGCGAGCAGGTCGACGCAGCGGGCGAGGGTGCTTTGTCAACGCAGAAGTCTTGAAGTCGCGCCCCGCAGCCACGATTGCCTTGTCCAGAGAACGGCGTGGTCCTGCAGGGGTATCGCACGGGCGACCTCGGCCCGAAGCTCGTCGAGCGCCGTCGTCTTCAGGCTTTCAGCTCCGTTGTCTCCCGCGCCGCTCGGAGTTGTCCCCGTGCGGATGCCCTTTTCAACGGAATGCTCGTTCGGATACCAGTTACCCGTCCACTCAACCGCGGCAGCGCGTTGGCCGACGTTCAAGGTTCTCAAAGATCTGGAGTGTTGCCCGGTTCTCGCACCAATAAAATTGGAGACAATGAACGAGTAAATTCATTTGCTTACCAGGCATAACGACATCAAACTGCCTGTGACATCAACTAGAAGCATTGGCATTCGTGCCGCAGACTTGAACGCGATGTCGAATTGGCTTTTGAACTCATCAGCACGATTGGCCTGCTCTGGCCCGAGCAATGAAAACTAGCCGGCGACCATAACACAACGAAGCAAAAAGGAGATGTGCCATGTCAACGTTGTCCTCGCGCGATTTCGATTCTGCCGTGCTCTCTCCATCTGCTCCTGCTAAGCACTACTCAAGGTTAATAAAGTTCACCGACGAGATTGCCGAGCATGAGCCACACCAGGCCTCAACCTCGGTGGATATCTATTCGGATGATAACAACGAGTGGTACTGCCAAGTTTGCCGCGGGGGGCAAAAGACCCAGGCGATGGGTCCTTACTCCAAGCGACAGGCAGAGCGAGTTCAAGACGCTCGCAGGACTAGGATAGCAACAAAGGGCACCGCTTGGCTGATCTTTGAGAAAACAGAAGAGGGCGAAAGTGACGAGAGCGGCTGAGTGGTAGTGTCAGTCAAGACCTCGCCCTATTGGGCTGCTAGGGAATTCCCGGAGAACTCCGGTAAATGATACCTTGTCGTCCACTGAGACTCTAATAACGCGTCGTCTCTCCGAGGCATTTTGCCAGACCTCATGCCTTCCGGCGTATTATTCCTTGACTCAGCTCCTACAGCTTACGCGTCGGCGGCTCGAAAAGAAAGATCGCCCTCGGACGTGCCTCGCAACGGAGCGTTCGGCACTCAAATACAGGTAGTCTTTCGAACTGCCGACGACAAAATTCAAACGTATCGGAAACGCGAAATGGCAAGAGCGAAGTCATATCGTACAATTGCGGTTGCCAATGGCATTGCTGCAGACAAAGCGTTTGGCGCGGTCACGCCCCCCCTTTACCTGTCCAGCAATTTCGCCTTCTCAAAATTTGAGCAGTCGCAGGATTATGAATATACTCGAACCTCCAATCCGACGCGCGATGTTCTCGCTGATACCCTTGCTAAGCTGGAGGGCGGTTCAGGCGCTGTGGTCACACCCACGGGTATGTCGGCGATCCATCTTCTTCTTAGTCGCGTGCCGGCCGGTGGGCTCGTGGTCGCGCCACATGATTGTTATGGCGGAACTTACCGTCTTCTTGCAGCCTTGAAGGAACGCCATCAGTTGGATGTCGTTTTCATTGACCAAAGCGATAGCGCTGCCCTCACAAGCGCAATTCAAAGAGAACCCTCGCTAGTTTGGGTGGAGACGCCCAGCAACCCGCTCATGCGCGTCGTCGACATCTGCGGGATCGTCGAACTCGCGGGAGGATGGAACGTCAAAGTGGCGGTTGACAACACATTTCTCTCTCCCGCGCTTCAGCAGCCCCTGGGCCTTGGAGCGGACTACGTCGTCCATTCGACAACGAAATATCTCAATGGGCATTCAGACGTGGTCGGCGGCGCAATCGTTGCGTCCGATCCGTCTGAAGTCGAGGCCCTACGATCCTGGGCAAACATAACAGGCGCGACGGGTTCGCCATTTGATTCATACCTAACTTTGCGTGGCATCCGAACTCTGTTTGCACGGGTTGAGCGGCAGCAGTCCACGGCGTTGGTCATAGCAGATTTTCTCCTCCAGCATCCGGCGGTCTCCGCGGTCCACTATCCGGGTCTGCCCTCTCATCCAACACACGGCGTCGCGGCACGCCAGCAAAAAGGCTGGGGTGCGATGCTAAGCTTTGAATTGAAAGGTGGGATTGAAGCCGTTCGACCGTTTGTCGCTTCGCTCGGTATTTTCACGCTTGCTGAGTCGTTGGGAGGCGTCGAAAGCCTCGTTGCGCATCCGTCAACAATGACACATGCGGGGATGAGCGTCGAAGCACGGAGACTGGCAGGCATCACGGATGGATTGTTGAGAATGTCCGTTGGGCTGGAGGCTGAAGAGGGCCTGATTGACGACCTTACGCAGAGCCTGTCACTGATTGCCTAGAGGCTAGACCTCAACGTCGCGTGGTTTCAGGCAGTCGACAGCACCTGCCACGGCTGGTCAGGATTGGAAAGTTGCCGCGAGAACGTCCAGGTGTGATGAACCTGAACGACCTTCTTCGGGTCCCCGTCAATGATCGTATTCTCGCTCGATCGGGTAAAATGGACCACTTCGGGGGAGAACAGCACTGTCACGTGGACCCTCTCCGGTTCAACGGCGACACCCAAGATTGTCGGTGAGGGATCGCTGATCAGGATGAATTCCGAGAACTCGCGCCGTGTTTGGCGCGATTCAATCTCCTGCTCGAAAGTTACGAGTACAGTGGCGTCCAGCAACGGACGCAAAGTCTGAAGATCGCCAGCGATGAAAGCTTTAGTCACTATTTCATAGGTGTTCGCTGCATGGCTCAGGAAGTCTTCGGCAGTGAAGTCCGGATCGATATCGTGCAATACGTTTAGTGCCGACCGGGTCAGAGGTGTGCTCTCTGCATCCCGCAGTGCCAACTGTTGCTTTTTGGTTTCGCTCAGGTCGCTAGACGTTTTGTAGTTCTGTGAAGCCAAGTTCACGAGCATCCAGTAGAACAGGAACAAGGAAACGAGGTAGATAGTATTATTGAGGTTGATGGACTCGGTCACGGGATTGCCTCCAACGGAATTTCTGCATGCCTCCTCTCACTTAATGATCGGCAGCGAAGAAACCTGGTGGCGTGGTGGTGGAGAGGAGGGATACCATTCCAGTGTCGTCGAACCGCTGGGACACTTGCTGCACTCCTACAGGAGATCTTTGCCGCCGGGCCCCACAAACTCGATACGAAAACCCTGAGCTCGTGCGCTTTTGATAAATCGATCCGCGCTCAAGACATCAACGGTGATCCTTCCGCCCAGACAGTGACCGAACGGTTGACTTAGTTCCGTGCGGACCCAGGCATCGGCTCTTTCCGAGCGGATGGAAATCTCCCACTGATCGACCGTTTTGTGATTGAGCGCGAGATCGCAGTTACTGTGATGCGGCGCAGGGCATGCCGCTCCTGAATGCTGCGCTTCGCTTTTCCGTGAATGATTGAAATCGGTGAGCATCGGGACGCTCCTGCCTGTTCCTAGATTGAGAGCCATCAAGATCTCTTCGGCGGGACTGAGATCACTATCTGTTGTGATGATGTCTTTGGCTGCAGGACATCATTCTCCGGTCATTTCTCCGCCGAAGTATCGGATGCGAATAACACCTAACGCGGTGCTTGTGACGGCATGTCGCATTGCTGGTGGACGCGCAACGCGCAGCGCATCATCGTCAGCCGTCGATAGCGACCAATCTGTGCTGTTTTTCAAGGATATGCAAACGGAAGTTATTCTTGGTTAACCACAAAAATATTGCATTAAAAATGGAGCGCTGGCCAGGCGCACGCCTCATGTGACGAATGAGGAATACACCATCCGTTGAATGTTTGGTCGCGATAGTTTGTCGTTCCCGCCGTTTCAGTTCGATGGCGAATGGCTAAACGAACATCATTACGACGATCGCGCCGATGACAATCATGACAAGCCCCCTATCAACATGGGCAACAGACTGTTGTCCTGATCGACCTCCGAGTTTATTTGCTTTGTTACCGGCTCATCGTCAGTTGATTTATTCATTGCTTACCTCCATTCGAGAATACCTGCGGCGGTCCGGAGGTGCCTCGCCAGCATTGGCGGGTGACGAATGTCTCTCTCCTCCAGCCGATGCGGGGCGGGCTCTCCCTTCTTCGTCAGCTGACCAAGCGGCTCCGATCCTAAACAGACGCCTATACCCGCCGTCCGAGTGCTACGCCGGAACCCGGAACATAGCTCTCCATCGAAGAATCCCTGGAGCGTCAGCGCCACGTCAGCAAAGCGTGTAGCGGTCAAGGATGATCTGGAAGAAGGGCATCGCTTCGCCAAACATTCTCGGCATCGTCGCCAGGTACAGTCCAGTTGCACTGGTCTTAAAGACTCTGACCGACACCTAAGAACTGGGTTGAGGCGTCGAAGGACCGTAAGGTTGCACCCCGACGGTTCACAATCTAGTTCGAGCCCACAATCACCAGGTAAATGAACAATGTCAATACATGTTTCCGGCGGCTCCTATCCAGCGACATTCGCGCGCGAAACGGTTTTAGATCATGAAAACTGCACTAAACCGTTTCTTAAATTCATTTGTCTGTTGCTTGGCAGATGATAGGCTTGCATTCAATTGGTTGGGCTGACGCTTGCATTACCGATCGGAGAGACAAAAATCTTCGATCTTCATCAGCTTGTTTTCGCTGCATGTGAGGATCACTCAGCTTGGCAATCCTTAGCAAAATCCACGGCGTCCTCGATGCTGCGGACGACATGGAAACAATTGGAACATGATCTCTCTATCGGTGTTTCAGCAGCATCTCCTCAAGGACGACGGCGTCGTTATGCGTCTCGTCATGAGCCGAGTAGACGAGCGTGACCGTGCCCTCCGCCATCAGCGCGCGCAATCGGTCGAGTTCGTCACCATGCTCTTCAATTTCCGCCATATACCGCCGGCGGAATTCGACCCAGCGGGCTGGATCATGTCCGAACCATTTCCGAAGATCGGTGCTTGGCGCGAGCTCCTTCAACCAGTGATCGATCGCCGCTTCGGACTTCTTGATCCCGCGCGGCCACAGCCGATCAACCAACACGCGGATGCCGTCGTCGGCGGTCGGGGTCTCGTAAGCCCGTTTCAATTTCACTCTGTCGGAGATTTGTTTAGTCATCGACTTCGATCCTCGCTGTCCGTTGTTTTAAAGCATATAGGATGTGTGATCACGACTGCGAGAGTAATATCAGCCCCTGAACCAGGATAAAGAACTCCATTTATCAACTGATGGAGGTATTCACCTTGAGGAGAAGGACAATGAAGTTTTTCATCGATACAGCCGATACTGCTGAAATCAGCGAGCTCGCCGCGGCGGGCTTTGTCGACGGAGTGACCACAAATCCTTCGCTGATCGCAAAGACCGGCCGACMGTTCAAGGATGTGATCAAGGAAATCTGCCAAATAATAGACGGTCCGGTTTCCGCTGAAGTTACGGCGAAAGACATCGAAGGCATGATCGCCGAGGGAGAGCTCTTGGCGAGCATTGCGGCCAACGTCGCCGTCAAGGTGCCATCTACGTGGGATGGATTCATGGCATGCCGGGCACTCAGCACGCGCGGGCTGACGGTCAACGTTACCCTCTGCTTTTCAGCCAACCAGGCGCTGCTCGCAGCCAAAGCGGGCGCGACCTTCATTTCCCCATTCGTCGGAAGGCTCGATGATCTGGGGTTGAATGGCATGGAGGTCGTCCGAGAAATCCGTACAATTTACGACAACGATAAATCCTTGAAAACGGAAATTCTGGCGTCTTCAATTCGCACGGCTCTGCATGTGAAGGAGGCCGCGATGGCTGGTGCAGACATTGCGACCGTGCCGCCGGCGGTGCTTAGAAACCTTGCCAAACACCCGCTGACAGAGAAGGGTTTAGCATCCTTCCTCGCCGACTGGGATAAGACAGGGCAGGCGATCCTGTGATCGCTCAACATGGCATCGTTGACAAATTCAGCAACCATCGCAGCTGACGCAATCCCCGCGCCGAAGCTCGTCGGGTGCATTGAATGAGGCAATCGCTGCAACGTCCAATATTGTGCTGCGGGGCTGCGAGGCGGCCGATCATGCCTGCTTTTGTCTCACGCGGTTCGATGTTCCAAAGAAGTGTGACCTGTTCCTCGGCCGCGGACAATTCCGGCTGCCGAGAACAGTCCGACGGCAGTTCATCTTTCGGTCGCCAACAGTTCACAACTGAGGAGAGCGCCCGGACGGCCGATGAATCGGAGGTGCCTGTCTCTAATATTCGGCGGTCGCAAAACGAAATTTCCGTCCGTTGCGGCACCCTTTGCTACACAAAAATTGCACTAAACCGGTGATTAAAATCGTTTGCGCGATGCCGAGTAAAGGGCAAAACTAGCGCATATCCCGCTTTGGATCCGCACTCTCCCCGCGCCGCTTGCTCGTTCATGGACGGAAGTCAAATGACCTACAAGTCAATCGTACTCAATCTCAACATCGACGGTATGGTTGCCCCTGTCATTAAGCTCGGTGTCGAGCTGGCCCGGCGGTTCGATGCGGTCTTGATTGGATTTTCGGCTGCCGATGTTCCGCCGCCCATCGTGATGGAAGGAGGGACGACCTTCGTAGATGAAAGCATGACGCGCCAGCTTCAGAACATCGCACGACGGATTGAGGACATTCGCGCGGAATTCGGAGGTCTTGCTGGCACAGCGGTTGAGACGGAATGGCGTGGTGCGGTGGGCAATCCGACCCGTTTGCTGATCAACGTGGCGTCTGCGGCCGATCTCATCGTCACCGCGTCGCCCGAGAGTGTCTTTTCTGGCAACGTTCATCGCTCCCCTGATCTAGGCAATCTCATCCTTCAGTCAGGACGACCTGTATTCGTCGCCGCGGCCGATCAGAAAAGTATCCGGCTCAACAAAGTCATTGTTGGGTGGAAGAATACGCGTGAAGCCAGGCGTGCTGTTGTCGACGCCATGCCATTTCTGCGACTAGCTCAGGAGGTTCGCATCCTTACGATCAACGAAAAGGCCACTGATGCGATTTGGAACAGCCTGAACGATGTTGTCGCCTTCCTTTCCCGCCACGGCGTACAGGCGAAGGTGGAGATATTTCCGGAAAAATCTGACGGTGGAACGATCGTCGATGTGGCCGATGCAATGGATGCGGACCTGATCATATCCGGCGGCTACGGCCACAGCAGACTGAGGGAGTGGATTTTCGGTGGGGCCACCCGCTCGCTGCTCGAAAATGACCGGTTGAATCGGGTCATGTCGCATTGATCACTTGTGCCGCGTGTGCACGACCGCGGGGTCACGACTGAAAAAGATCTGAGTTCAGAGAGTTTCGGTGCGGCAAAATCGTTTTCCTCTGCCCGACAATCCGGGTGAGTACATTCCGGGCAGAGCGATGACGAAGCGGTTAGAGATTAGGAATCGGGTGAGTTGGAACACCAGGACTACCACCGAGTTGATCAATAGAGTCATCATGACGCCGGCTGGTGAGGGGTAGCAGCGCCGCCCAATATGGCAGCAATCCGGTTGCGTAGATGAGGAGCCAGCTCCTCCTCGAACCAAGGGTTGCGGCGCAGCCAGACTGTACTGCGCCACGAGGGATGAGGCAGCGGGATCACTGCGGGACCATGAACGCGCCATGCGCGGACGGTCGCGGTCATCGAACGCCCCGAAGCGTGTTGCAACGCCCACCGTTGAGCGTAACCGCCGACCAGAAGCGTCAGTTCCACTTTCGGAAGACACGCCAGAAGCGACCGTCGCCAGAGCGCGGCGCAGCGCGGCGGTGGCGGGTAGTCGCCGCCTTTCGAATTGGTCCCGGGGAAGCAAAAGGCCATAGGGGCCACGCAAATTCGCGGGTCTGTATAGAACGCATTGCGATCCAACCCAAGCCACTGGCGCAAGCGATCGCCCGAGGGATCATCGAATGGAAGACCGCTCTCATGCACGCGTCGTCCCGGTGCCTGGCCGCAAATCAAGAGGCGCGTCTCAGTGGTTACCTGAACCACCGGGCGTGGTTCGTGTCCGAATTCCGTAGCACACGCTCGACACGCACGGATTCTCGCAAGCAGCGCGTCAAGTTGCGCCTCTTCCAACCCTGTGCGTGTTTCGCGGCTCGGCAGGTCGAATTTAGTTGCAGCAGTCTCCACCGTCGCTCCGGTCCTATTGCCGCTCTGCTCTCTGATCGGTGCAGGCTGGCCAATTATGAATGTAGGAACTTGAGTTGGATTCGACCAGCTGCCACCTGCGCCGCGCGACCGTTCGCCACGCCGGTCTGAGTTCGTTAGCAGGTGGGCGACGCGACAGAAATCCTTGGTAGCGAGGGAGTCTTAGCAACAAGATTGGTGTATTCAAATTCGCATTAAAATCGTTTTTGTTGAGGGATGAGATGCCATACGCTCGGTCTAAGGCCTTGAGCGAATGACGTCTTGTGGCGAAGCGCTGCCTACCGGATTCGCCCTCGTCGTGTCGTCAAACTGCAGGCGCTTCCTGTCCGACAAAGTCGCACCGCACGATGAGACTGCTTGTGACTGTGTGGCAGACCACGGACTGGTAGACAGTTCCATATCGTACTGACGCGGTTGTCAGGCCGACTTAACTTTGCCTGGAGCGAAATCAGGGTTTAACATCATGTCAGCGGGTTCCACCTTTGCAACAGTCACGGATACACGGCCCGTTATTCTGATTACCGGTGGAACCGGAAACCTCGGACGTTCGATCGCTCGAGCACTTGGTCCGGATTACCGCATCGTTGCACTCGATCGGATGGCACATGATGCAGACATCCCGGTATTTGAATTCGACATTAGATCTGACGCTTCCGTCGAGCTCGCCCTTTATAGGTTCCGCGATATGTTCGGCGAGCGTATCGCCAGCGTCATCCATCTCATTGCCTTCTTTGACTTTTCCGGCGAAGACGACCCGCGTTACCAATCCGTCAACGTCGAGGGTACTCGTCGCCTTCTGAGCTCGTTGCAACGATTCGATGTTGGGCAGTTCGTCTATGCAAGCACCATGCTCGTGCACGCTCCGTGCAGGCCCGGAGAGCGCATTGACGAGCGCCAGCCGATTGATCCGCGCTGGGCATACCCGAAATCAAAAGCCGCGGCCGAAGAAGTGGTCCGCGCCGAGCACGGAAAAATCCCATACGTCATTCTGCGGCTGGCAGGTGTTTACGATGAGCGCACAATGGTGCCGACGGTGGCCAACCAAATTGCACGAATT
The DNA here is from genome assembly GCF_056399245.1 of Rhizobium sp. 01N447_2. NCBI lineage: Bacteria > Pseudomonadati > Pseudomonadota > Alphaproteobacteria > Hyphomicrobiales > Rhizobiaceae > Rhizobium > Rhizobium sp. 01N447_2. The sequence goes on along the minus strand of NZ_JBFTQY010000109.1, from coordinate 6,651 downwards.
TACGAGCGGGAATTCCAGAGCTACTTCTATTCCGGCAGCACCCTTGTTGGCCAATCAATGCTGCATCGCGAAGATATGGTCGACGCCTTCCGACGCGCCGTCGAGCGCCGCGCAGAGTTGCCGCAGGAAACTGCGATCCTGATCGGGGAGCCAGATGCGATTGGCTACGATGCTCTCCAGGACAAACTTGGCTATCACCTTCACGGCAAAGACGATTGGCCAACACTGCGCTTGCCAAAGTTCTTAGCCGCGGCGGGCGCGTGGATGCAAGGTAGGCTGGAGCCACTGATACCGGATGTCATCGATCAGGGTGAGGAACCATTCATCAGGCCGTTCATGGTTGGCATGGCCGATGACCACTACGCGCTCGATATTCGGCGCGCGCGCGACCTGCTTGGCTGGGAGCCGCGACATCGGTTGACCGACGAACTGCCTCGGCTCATCGCCACTCTCAAGGCCGACCCCGCCGACTGGTATGACGCCAATCGCGTCGCACCTCCGGCGTGGTTCGGCGAGGCCGCGGGTGCCGGAAAAAACGCTGAACTTTTGAGGGTTCAGCGCAAAGCACAGATCAAAGCCGAGCACGGCGCAAGCCGCTGGGCGCATTTCGTCAATATCGGCCTCGGCACCTGGCTTCTCACGCAGCCGGCGCTGATAGACGTTTCCGAGCCGCTTCTGCGCAGAAGCGAAATGGCACTCGGCGTCGCGCTCATCGTTTGCGCCGTGCTGGCGTTGTCTTGGCGCGCGTTGTGGGCGCGCTGGCTCTGCGCCGGCATCGGCGCTGTGGTCATGGCTGTACCGTTCGTGTTTTCGACGGCGAACGCCACAGCGTATCTCTCAGACACGCTCGTTGGGGCCCTGATCTTCGGCTTTGCGGTCTGCACCAAACCCGAGCCCGGTCCTTCGGCGGTGGCCGCGCTGACCGGTCCGAGCGTCCCCCCCGGGTGGAGCTACAACCCGTCCGCCTGGACCCAGCGCTTGCCCATCATCGTGCTGGCCCTGATTGGCCTATATGTTTCGCGATATCTCGCCGGTTACCAGCTTGGCTATATTTCGGAGGTATGGGACCCATTTTTTGCTGGCTCGACGTCTGATCCGCAAAACGGCACCGAGGAGATTATCACTTCCTCGGTTTCGAAAGCCTGGCCGGTCTCCGACGCAGCCGTCGGCGGTTACACTTATCTGCTCGAGATTCTGACTGGTATCGTCGGCTCGCGCATGCGCTGGCGTACGATGCCGTGGCTGGTCGTGCTGTTCGGCCTGATGATTGCACCGCTCGGTATCACTTCGATCGTGTTCATTATCATTCAGCCGGTTGTCATCGGCACGTGGAGCACCATCGCGCTGATCGGGGCGGCGGCAGTCCTTGTGCAGATTCCCTATTCGCTCGACGAACTGCTGGCGACGCTGCAATTCATGCGTCGCCGGATCAAAGCAGGCCGGAACTGGCTGCGCGTGCTCCTTTTTGGCGACACCGACGATGTGCCGGAGAGCGGGGCGGATCAACCCTTCCAGGACGAGTTCGACCGCTCCCCGGGGGCCGTGTTGAAGAGTATGATTGGAGGCGGTGTCAGTCTCCCATGGGCGCTGGCTCTTTCTGCGTTGATCGGCCTGTTCTTGCTTTTCACGCGCCTGACGCTCGGTGCGGAAGGGAACATGGCGGATGCGGACCATGTGATCGGCGCGCTTGTTCTGACCGTAATTTCGATCGCCGCCGCGGAAGTCGCGCGGCCGGCTCGGTACCTGAATGTGCTTCTAGGGTGCGCACTATTCATCACGCCGTTCGTCTTTGAAGCGAGCTTTGTTGGGACACTCGCGAGTATCGCGGCCGGGGCCGCCTTGATCTTGCTCAGCGTGCGTCGAACTCCAATAAGGGAGCGTTACGGGAATTGGAAACCTTATTGAGCGGAGCGCCGTGCTTGGCAATCGCTGCTTAATTTCTCCCGACTCAGAATTTTCAGAGGGTGATCACCGCGCGTTTCATCGCGACCGGCCGAATAACGTATGAAAAAGAACGGCCCACATAGAGACCGTTAAAGAATGCGCGGCAGCTGGTCCCATTGATGGAAAGGCGGCGGCGAGGGCAAATGCCACTCGAGCGTCGTTGCCCCTTCGCCCCATGGATTCGCCCCTGCCTGACGTTTTCGACTGAAAGCCTCCGCGACCGTTATAAAGAAGATAATAAGCCCGACCGCCGAAATGTACGACCCGATCGAAGACACGAAATTCCAACCCTCGAACGCGTCGGGATAGTCGGCATAGCGCCGCGGCATGCCAGCCAAACCGAGAAAATGCTGAGGGAAGAAGGCGAGATTGACGCCTATCAATGTCAGCCAAAAATGCAGCTTGCTGAGCGTTTCGCTGTACATGTAACCGGTCATCTTCGGAAACCAGTAATAGAAGCCGGCGAAAATGGCAAAGACGGCACCCAGCGACAGCACATAGTGAAAGTGAGCGACCACAAAGTAAGTGTCGTGAAACATGCGATCGATGCCGGGGCTGGCAACCATGATCCCGGTGACGCCTCCGATCGTGAAGAGCAGAACGAAGCCGAGAGCCCAGAGCATGGGTGTCTTGAAATCGATCGATCCGCCCCACATGGTTGCAAGCCATGAAAACACCTTAACGCCAGTCGGAACAGCGATAACCATCGAGGCGAAGGCGAAATAGCGCTGGGTGTCCACAGATAAGCCAGACGTATACATATGATGGGCCCAGACGACGAAGCCGATCGCGCCAATCGCCACCATTGCATAGGCCATGCCGAGATACCCGAAGATCGGCTTCCTGGCGAACGTCGAGATGACATGGCTGATGATCCCGAAACCAGGCAGGATCATGATGTAAACCTCGGGATGACCGAAGAACCAGAACAGATGTTGGTAGAGGATCGGATCTCCGCCGCCTGACGACGCGAAGAAGGTTGTCCCGAAATTGCGGTCGGTCAGAAGCATTGTGATCGCACCTGCCAGCACCGGCAGGGATATGAGAAGCATGAAAGCCGTCACCAGCATCGACCAAGCGAACAAAGGCATCTTGTGCAGCGTCATGCCAGGCGCACGCATATTGAGGATGGTCGTGATGAGGTTAATCGCGCCGAGAATCGAGGAAGCTCCTGCAAGGTGGATCGACAGGATGACGAGATCGACCGCGGGCCCGGGCTGGCCGTCCGTCGAATAGGGTGGATAAAGCGTCCAGCCCCCGCCATGGCCGAACGTGCCGGGCGCTCCTGGAACGAATATTGAGGTGATAAAAAGGATAAGCGACGCCACTAGCAGCCAAAACGAGACATTGTTCAAGCGTGGAAAAGCCATGTCTGGCGCGCCGATCATGATTGGCACCATCCAATTGCCGAAACCACCGATAAGCGCGGGCATGAGGACGAAAAAGATCATGACCAGCCCGTGGGCGCTGACAACAACGTTATAGACACCCGGATCGTCAAATATCTGCAGGCCCGGCTTCTGAAGCTCCATGCGGATCAATACCGAAAGTGCGGTACCGAGAACGCCGGCCAGGATCGAAAATAATAGGTAGAGCGTCCCGATATCCTTATGGTTGGTCGAGAAAAACCACCTAACGAGAAACCTCGGCTTGTGATGATCCAAGGCTGGCGCTGGGTTAGACATAATTTGCTTCCTGCTTGTCATGACGGCACGCCCGCGGATTCACAATCGAAGACGTTTCCAGTCCGGAATGTGCGTCTTTGGATCGATGTTCTGCTGCGGGCGGAGCAGACGCGGATGTTTACCGTTGTTAAACAAATCAACGTCTTCCTGATCGGACATTGCTCCCATTGGAGTAAGGTTGATATCGGTCAGGAATTTGAGCTTGGCAGCTCAAGAACTAGATAGCAAACGCAATTAAATGTACGATGGATGCAATATTATTGCGGTGAAACGGAGAGCGCCGTGGAGCGCGCGCTTCATAGTAGTTCGTTCTAAGGGAATTTCTTGAAGTCGCCCATCGATGCTACTTTTTCAATAGACGAGGAAGTATCCAACACGTCGACGAAGAACGGTTCAGCCTAAATCGCGATGACGCCTGGAGGGATGAGGTCGAGCTGTGTCATCTTCGCTGCGGTAGCCGGTCGCGCCAGAGATGAGGATGATGAGCCGCGTGCCTCAGGTCGAACTAGAAGACAGCGCAATGCTGCTACAAGCCTCTGTCTCCAGCGAAGATGCCAACGTTTGATGTCGCGTGCCGCAGCATCTTTTAGCTTCTATCTCCTGTCTCTACGTGGGTAACATCCGATTGGCCATCGCCCGCTCGAACTCAAGTTCGGCGCGAACTCCAGCCAAATCCCGATGAACAAAGGCGGCGGCCACCTTCTCGCCGCCGCGTCGATACGTGACCGTGCAGTCATTTTCTGCCAAATTCCCGTCGATCTCCGTCTCGTCCCATCCTTCAGCATGACCGACGTAGGCTAGACTGAGATTGTACTGTTCTGTCCAAAAGAACGGTACGCAATCAAATCGCTCGCGTTGACCGAGCATGTTGCGGGCAGCGGTCTGACCCTGGCGCTCGGCAACCACCCAATGTTCGACTCGAAAGTTCTCGCCGGTAAGTCGGTCGGGCCATCGGGCGATGTCGCCGGCGGCGAAAATCCTCGGGATACTGGTCTCCAGGTATGTATCGACCATTACTCCGCGATCGAGCTTCAACCCGGCTTGCCGAGCCAATGTTAGGTTTGGGCGCACGCCAATTCCTGCGACGACAAAGTCGGCTTGGAGAACCTCGCCATTCTTCAGCATGACGCCATTCGCGCCGATCGCGGCTGCCGTCGTGCCGAGGTGGAAGGTTACGCCACGGCTTTCATGAAGCGCTTGGATGTGCTGGCCGAGGTCGTCCCCGAGAACCCGTTGCATGGGGATTGCTCCGGGCCCGACGACATGCACCGCGATACCCCGAGCGCGGAGGGAAGCGGTGACTTCGAGACCAATAAAGCCAGCGCCGAGCACCACGGCCCGACGGGACTCCACTGCCTCGGCGGTCAGTGCGTGGGCGTCCGCAAGCGTTCGCAAATGGTGGACAGGAGGGCGTCCGTCATCGGCGTTTAGCCGCACCGGATCTGCCCCTGTGGCCAGCAGGAGGGCGTCGTAGGGATATCGGGTCCCGTCGGTGAGTTCTACGTGCCGCGCCTTTGCGTCAATAACGCTCACCTGCGCCCGCAGCTTCAGATTGATGTCCTGCGCCTGGTAGAATTCAGGTGAGCGTAGCGGATTCGAACTGTCTGGCGCCGTCCCCGCGAGATAACCCTTCGACAGATTGGGTCGGTCATAAGGGCCTGCCTCATCGGCGCTCAGCATGGTCACACGCCCGTCGTAGCCCTCATTCCTCAGGGTTTCAGCGGCCGCGTGGCCGGCAGCGCCGCCGCCGACGATCACGATCGACCCGGGCAGACCGGAGCGGGCTGGAAGCGATCGACGCGCCACCGGGGCGCGCCGCGCCCGAACCCTTATGTGACCGTCAGCCTGTTCGACGTCATAACACGGGATTGGTGAAAAAGCTGGTGCACGGAGCGCCTCCCCGGTGCGAAGACTGAAGCAAGCATGATGCCAGGGGCAACGAACTGTATCCTCCACCAAGAGTCCGCCATCCAACGGCGCGCCGTAGTGAGTGCACACCGATCCCACGGCGAATACTTCCTCGCCCCGGCGCGCAAGCAACACATGCTCGTCGCCGGCACGACCGGCGAGCATGCCGCCGTCGGCAAGTTGGCTCGTCGGGATGCCGACGCCGAAGTCAAGCTTTTGGGAATCATTTGTCTTGGAGCTCATAAGAGGCCTCTCACTGGCATGGCTACACCGGCTGCGGTGCGCGACGTAAATCACCGCGTCGCACTGATGCGCTCGTCCTTTCGAATTCTCAGCCCGCTCCCTAACAGAGAAACCGCCAGCGATGACGTCCAGTCACGCTCCTGGCACACGAGGCGTGCAGAGAGTGCGGGAGCGCGCTTGCGTGGTCCCATTGGCTGAGGGAGGTTCGGCTAACTCTCCGGAGCGTAACGCAACCGACACTATAACGAATTGACCTTTGAGTGCAATTATATTGCACCGAATTCCAACGCTTCCGGACAAACCGGCCGCGCGGCATGTATCACGCCGTTTTTCTGGGCCGATCGCGTACCTATGGCACTCGGTCAGGTGCAACTATCCCGCCTTCATTCTCCAATATGGCGATACGTTTAGCATCAGATCTCGTAAATTTCAGACGCACACCGATGCCGCGGCCGTTGTCAGAAATGAAGACCGCGCCGGCCTGTTCCAACGCTGCTTGCAAGGCAGACACTTCCTCATCGGTTGGTTCCGTGAGTTTACTCTCAAAACGCAAGATGCTCTCGATGCTAACACCTGCGGACATTGCGAGGCGTTCGCGCGAGAAGTCGATTAGTGCGCGCGCCGCCCGACATTGCGAACCGTTGATCATAATTCACCTTCCCCAGCAAAACATCAGCGCAACTTTCGCCCGGGCTGATTTCAACGCGAGCTCGTGACCACATTGTTGCTGCAACTACCAATCGTCCGTTTGCGCTGCCGATTATATCGTGTTTCCGGCAAACCGTCTGGGCCAACCGCAAGGCCGAGACGGGCCGTGCGAATTGGTGCCAATAAACATTTTTCCTCTGGAAATATCGTCGTCCTTCGGAAA